>CAYZNI010000005.1:0-31013 GCA_964479755.1 Candidatus Woesearchaeota archaeon | reverse complement strand
GAAAAAACAGAATAAGATTAATTTGTCGTTAGGAAATAATTATGGGATAACACAATTTTTATTTTAATCATAGGTTTTAAATACTCAAAATTTTTTAGTTTTTTATGGCACAAAGATATGAACTCAGAGGAATAACATTCGTTGTTGGAAAAACCCAGAGAACTTTGCCAGTAGGTGTAATGAATGATACAGCAAGGCGAGCACTTAACGAATCAAACAGAATGGGCTGGTTTAATTTAGGAGAGCATAAAGGAAGAATAGTTGTGATTAGAGCTTATGACCATCTTGAAGATAAAGAAATTGAAATTCCTTATAAAGATTTCAGGAAAGGAGCCTATGCAGAAAAAATGCCTTTTCCTCATGCAGGAAAAATATGTGTGCTTAATAGAAGTCAGCTTTACGAGGACTTATGCTTAAGAACTCATGTATGGCATTAATACAATTCCTCACGGCAGTCTCGGCACAAAAGTTTTTCCTCGACTTTTAGCAAGTCTGAAAACGCACCGCAATTATCACACAGACCCTCCAGAGGCCACTCTTTTCCAGCCCTATTTCTTTTCGCATCCAATTCTTTGATTTCATCAATTAAATTATTTGTTTCAGCGTAAAGCCCTGGCTCAACAGAAAGGATGTCTTTAAGAGTCACAACGCCCAAGAGTTCATCTTCAGAAATTACCGGCAAACGCCTGAAATTTAGTGATTTCATCTTCTCAATCGCTTGAGAAATATCGTCGGAAGGCTTGAGAACTGCAATTTTCCTGCTCGCAGCATCAAGGCATTTAATTTCTTTCAAATTGGCTTTTTTAGTTAATGTTCTTAAAATATCCCCGGAAGTTAAAATGCCAACTAGTTTCTGCCCGTTGGTTATCAATAAACTATTTACGTCTCTCTTGACCATTATCTTAACGCATTCGTGCAGTGAATCTTCAGGTGAAGCAGTTACAACATTTCTTGTCATTACATCCCCGACAGATATCTTTCTCATCTTTAATAAAAAAAATCAATAATTAAAAGGATTTGTGTTCTGAAAACGAATTAAGAGTTAACTATAAAAACCTTAGATAAATTCTCTAGTTAGCGGCCATAGTTAAGTGGTTAGAATGAGACATTGCCAATGTTTAGACCCGAGTTCGATTCTCGGTGGCCGCATCATCGAACTCGGAGAGTTTGATTACCCGTAGCACGTAAGTGGAAGGGATCCGCGGAACGAAGTTCTGCGTGAGTCGGTGGCCGCATATTTATTCAGACAAAAGTTTAAAAGGTGTTTTTCTCTAAACTTTAAATTGGGGCTATGGGGTAATCTGGCTAGCCTTCGAGCTTTGGGAGCTTGCGATCCCGGTTCAAATCCGGGTAGCCCCATTTAATTTTGATTAAATGGTTTCAATGTTTTCTAGCCCCATTTATCTAAAAAAAAGTGACATAAGTTAATTAACTCTGAATATATCTAGAATTATGATCGGTTGGTTGGAAAAAAGAGGAGACTTTTCTGTAATAATCACGTTTATCATCGCGATTCAAATTTTCATTGTTTCCTCGTTAAGTTTCAGCGCAGGAAAAAAAGAATTGGCAATCCTGCCAATTCTCTATCATCTCTCAATTTTTTTTCTTCTGGCTTTCTTCCTAATGATAACTTTCGTAAAAGGCAGGCACAAATATCTCATCCCAGTATGCTTTGCAATGGCTGTTTTGTACGGAATTTCAGATGAAATTCATCAGTTTTTCGTACCTGGAAGAGCCATGGACCCTTTTGATGTTTTTATTGACTCCGTAGGAATTTTCTTCGCGACTTTAATTTACACTATTTCCATGGAAGTTAGAAAATAAAAAAGTATTAAAGGCTCTTAATTTTTTTATGGCTATGACTATGTCACAGAAAAATTCAATAAGATTGTGCAAATCACAAAAAATGCCTCCCAACTTAATCTGTATGCTGCCCCTTTTGGAACTCACCTTAAGAGACTTAGTAAAATTTGAATCTTATATTAGGGCAACCTCTGAAAATGAAAGAGAACCGATCGGCACAAATTCTTATGGCGGTTCCAGAGCAAAAGCCTTTAATGATTTAAATCTTGCAAGTTTAATTTTAAGTTCCGGCGTCTCCAGAATTCCAGAACCTGACGTCAAAATAAATGCTGACAAGGAAGGAAAAATAAGTCTTGAATACTTGGTTAAAACAGAAGAATTGCCGGTAAAAGACTCCATTAGAGAAGGAGAAAAGAATTTATTCAGAGGAGCAAAGCAAATTCTTCATCATATTAACTGGGTACAATTAACGACAAAAAGAATATACGAATTTGTTGCAAATGCACAAGCAGAATACTTAGTTGGAGAAGATCCTGACAAATTAAAACCGCTTTCTCAATTAAGAATTGCTGATGAACTCGGTCTTAGCCCAAGTACGATTTCAAGATTAGTTTCTGGAAAATATATAAGAGGGGTTTTTGCGGAGTCCATTCCATTAATCTCTCTAATAGTTGGATCGACTGAGATAAACCGTCTTAGAGCGTATAAAATAATTATGGATATGATTAACAATAAAAACTACCCAAATAGCGATGCGGACGCTGCAAAATTGATTGCAACAAAAACAGGTATTTCCTTAAGCAGGAGGGCAATCTCAAAATACAGATCTAGCTTGATGAAGAGCTTAGGAAAAGAAACCTAGACAAAAATATTTCTCTTAATCACTCAACAAATATCGCTGGCTTTCCGGGCCTCGCCTTTCCAGACTTATTTTCAGGATCATATTTGGTTTTGTCGTTTACGGCAAAAACCTTAACTTCCTTTCCAACTCTAACACTTAAAATCTTAGCGTCATAAGTTTTCAGTTCAGGAGGAATAGCGTAAAGATAAATTTTCTCAGCTTCCTTACCTTGTTTCTCTTTAACAATCTTCAAAATATTCAAAATATCGAAAATAGTTTTATCAACGGCTTCTTCCTCTTTGTCAAACCATTCATTTATCTTGCTCTCAACCGACTCTGGCCAATTTTCCAGGCTTATCAAAGACTTATTGCCAAGTCTTTCCCAGAATTCCTCAGCCAGATGAGGGCAGAATGGAGACAAAAGTTTAATGCAGTTTTCTAAGTCTCCCTTCGATATTTCTTTGTCCAAAGAGTCAAACAAGCTCCTAAGCTCAATTATCGCATAATTGTATCTAAAGTTTTCAATATGCTCTCTAATTTTAATTATTGCCTTGTTAATCTTGTGTTCTGTCTTTTCAGATGATTTTCCTTTTTTAACATTCTCAAAAAAAGAAATTAATTTTTGGACGAATCGGTAACTCCCATCAATTCCAGCTTCGCTCCATTCAATATCTTTGTCAGGTGAAGCAATGGAAAGCAAAAATAACCTTGCGCTGTCAATTCCATATCTTTTGCTTACTTCTTCAGGCAGGACTACATTGCCTCTCGATTTTGACATTACAAATCCGTCTTTTCCGTGAAGCATTCCCTGATTAAACAGTCTAGTGAATGGCTCTGAAAATTTCACATATCCTAAGTCTCTTAATGCCTTTGCAAAAAATCTTGCGTAAATCAAGTGCATGCAAGCGTGCTCTGCTCCGCCAATATACTGATTCACTGGCATCCAGTATTCAGCTTTGCCGATATCGAATGGCTTTTTTTCATTTTCCGAATCGCAAAATCTCAGATAATACCACGACGAATCAAAAAAAGTGTCCATCGTGTCGGTTTCCCTTCGAGCTTTCCCGCCGCACTTGTAGCACTTTAAATTAACAAATTTATCATTAGACTCCAGCGGATTACCTTTCCCAAATTCAACTTTATCAGGCAGTTTTACAGGCAGCTCTTTCTCAGACACCGGGACAATCCCGCAATTCTCGCAATAAATCATCGGAATCGGAGTGCCCCAATATCTTTGTCTTGAAATCAGCCAGTCTCTAAGTTTATACTGAATCGTCTTCCTGCCAAGATTTTTCTGAGCCAAAGCAATGACTATATGCTCTTTCGCCTCTAAACTGTCAAGTTCGTCAAAATCTCCTGAATTTACTAATTTTCCATAATCAACAAATGCCTGCGTTAATTTCGCACTCGATTTTTTGCCATCTTTGCTGATAACTTGTTTGATTTCCAAGCCATATTTCTTCGCAAACTCAAAATCCCTTTGATCATGTGCTGGCACCCCCATCACCATTCCTGAGCCGTAGTCAGCCAATACAAAATTCCCGGCCCAAATCGGAATTTTCTCACCAGTCAACGGATGCTCTGCAAAACTTCCGGTAAAAACGCCTTCTTTTTCCAGCTTGTCAATGTCTTCCTGCTTTGTTGATTTCAATCTCACCAAAAAGTTCTCGACATCTTTCTTTTTTTCTTTCGTTACAAGTTCCATCAAATCAGTATGTTGCGCAGACACTACAAGAAAGGTCACACCAAACAAAGTATCTGCTCTTGTAGTAAAAACATTCCAGGGCTTTCCATTGACTTTGAAAACAAGCTCAGTTCCCTCAGAGCGCCCTATCCAGTTTTCCTGCATCAATTTTATTCTCTTAGGCCAGTCCAATTTCTCAATTTCTTTCAGCAATTGCTCTGCATAATCTGTAGTCTTGATATACCATTGTTCAAGCTGTTTTGTGGCAACTTCCTGTTCAGGATGTCTCCAGCAAAATCCATTTTGAACTTGCTCATTTGCTAATACAGTTTCACACCGTGGACACCAATTTACATTGCCTTTTTTTCTGTAAATCAAGCCTTTCTCATAAAACTTCAAGAAAAAATACTGATTCCATTTGTAATACTCGGGTGAGGAAGTTTTTATCATTCTATCCCAATCATAACTCAATCCCAAACTCTTTTGCTGTTTAATAAAATTCGCAATAGCTTTCTCAGTATACTCTTTCGGGTGTGTCTTATTTTTAATAGCTGCATTCTCAGCCGGCAATCCAAATGAGTCATAACCCATAGGATAAAGAACATTAAATCCTTGCATTCTCTTGAATCGGGCAAAAACGTCTCCAATTGTGTAATTAAAGGCGTGTCCCATATGCAATCCGCTTCCAGATGGATAAGGGAACATTTCCAAAACGTAAAACTTTTTTTTCTTTGAGTTCTCCTTTACCTGAAACGCTTTCTTCTCTTCCCAGAGATTCTGCCACTTTTTTTCAATTTTCGCAAAGTCCATAAATTCAGTAATTATTAAAGTAATTTAAACCTTTCTCGAAAAGGATTTAAACTAATTTTATCTACAATATCAATGAGTAAAAACTTTCTCAAAAAAGAAGAGGATTTCATAAAAAAAGAGAAAAAACTATTAATATTTTCAAGTTCAGCATTAGTTGTTGCAGGAATATTGCTTCTGGCATACTATTATTTTGTTTATATTCCATATGTTGCTGCTTATGAAAACAGTCTCTTGGAGTGCAAAACACTTACCGCAAAGGACCCGAGCGGACTCAACATAGTTTTCTTCGCTTCCCAAGAGGACACAAAAAAATACTCTGACTACTTGTTTTCAGTTTCACCCTTAAATAAGTTAAAAGGCAAATTCAATATTTACTATATCGACGACTATCAGCCAAAATGCGACATTTACAGGGGCGTTGCGATTTTATGTTACTCCCGTGACTTGCTTAGAAAAGCATCTTCCTGCCCGAATGACTTTATTATTGTTCTTGACAAGCAGACTGATGAAATTAGAAGCTCTTCTTATCTGAATGTTATGAGCCTTAATACCGCTCACGCTTTGCCAGTTGTAATTCACGAATTCGGCCACTCATTCGCGAACCTCGCTGAGGAGTACATTCCTGCGACTATCCCGCGCGGTTCTCATAATTGTCAATCTTCCTGCACTAAATTTATCGTCGCAACAGACGGCTGTTTTCAGGAGTGCTCAAATGGAGATTATTTCCGTTCAATAGAGAACGGTGTGATGCGAACTCTTTCCTCAACCAAATTCGGAATTTACAACGAAAAATTGATTATGGACTCGTTTAAAGATAAGTATAAACCATCTTCAGACTCTCCCGCCTCTCTTACTGGCAGAGTTACTGACACACAGGATAGTTTGCAAAATTCAAAAGATCCTTGTAGAAATCAAAAATACTACTTAGTTGAAACTAAGAGGGATGAAAACGGCAAGCTCGTTGTAGGAAAAAGAACCCTGGTTCAAGGTTGTGGCCCTCCTGAAAGCATTAGCACATACAATACAGGAATTGTTTTTACTGATGCTCCAGGTGTTCAAACTCCGGACATGACTCAACAGGAAAAGGAATCAGTTCCAATAATAGGAAATACTTTTTCTGCTCCAGAAATAACTTTCATTCAGATTCCTGAAAGTCAGCCAGAAAAAAGTAAAAATAACAAAGTTAATATAATTGTGACTCAACACCAAGTTCCAGAAAAGCCAACTCAACAGCCGGCTCCGCCTACAGAAACTACTTTAACTATCGACCTTGATCCTAGTATTGTTGTGGTAGAAAAACCCGCTCCATCCCCCATACAAGTCGGTGCAGATCAAATAGTTCAGGCTGTTGCAGCAATAAAAGAAAGTGTATCTGAAAGTGTATCTTTCAACCCCTCGATTGAAGAAATTCCACAAGAAACTAATGCTCTTGAATCCTATCTACCAACCATTGGGAACGGCTCAAATACCACCATAATACGGGTCTCAAATTTCACACTTGCCAACGCCACTCTTGAAAATGAGACGGCACAAAATGAAACCGACAACTTGACTGTTCAGTCTGTCAAGAACTTGATAACTGCGGAGGCGATAAGAGAACTATCTGACAATAACCTCTATCTCGTAATACCTTTGTTTTCATTAATTTTCTCAATTATTGTATTAATTGCATTTTACAAAAAGAAGATTCACTAAGTTTAAATATAAAATTCATCTAAATAATCCATGAAAATTTCTTTCTTTGAAATTCAGGGGTGGGAAACTAAAACTATAAAATCAAAGCTCGGGAATAATGTCAAAATTTTCCACGAGCCTCTGACAGAGAAAAACGTCTCACAGGTCAAGGACTCAGAGATTCTCTCAGTTTTTATATATTCAAAAATTTCAGCTGAAATTTTAAAAAAACTCCCAAAATTAAAAGCCATAGTTACTCGCTCAACTGGCTTCGATCACATTGATGTAAAAGCCTGTGTTTCTCGAAAAATTAAAGTTTTTAATATCCCGTCCTACGGAGAAAACACGGTTGCAGAGCATACTTTTGCCTTGATTCTCGCTCTCTCGCGAAATGTTCACAAAGCATACCTGCGGACTATTAAAAATGACTTTTCAGTCGAAGGTCTTAAGGGATTCGATTTAAAAGATAAAACTCTCGGTGTTATCGGCGCAGGAAAGATTGGCAAGCACGTTATCAGGATAGCCCGCGGTTTCGAAATGCGAGTTCTGGTTAGCGACAGGCATCAAGATGAGTTTCTTGCCGAGCAGCTAAATTTCAAATACGTTTCTTTCGATGAACTAATAAAAAAATCTGACATCGTGACCATTCACGTCCCGTATTCAAAAGAAAACCATCACTTGTTTGACAAAAAGCTTATCAGCAAAATGAAACGTGGTGCAATTTTAATTAACACCTCTCGGGGCGCAATAATAGACACAAAAGCTCTTCTTTATGGCCTGGACAAAAAAATCCTGTCTGGAGTTGGTCTTGATGTCCTTGAAGGAGAAGAACTCATCAAGGAAGAAAAGCAGTTGCTATATGAAAAAGAAAAAAGTTCCGCATTGAAAATCTACGTCGAAGATCACGCTCTTCTTGAGCGTGACAATGTTGTATTCACTCCGCATATAGCTTTCTACTCTCAGGAAGCTCTGGAGAGAATAATTGACCAAACCATAAAGCACATTGAAACTCTTCAGAAAGGCCAAATTGACAAGTCATATTTAGTCTGCTAACTATTTCTTCCGCTTTTCCAATTTTCTCAATCTATCCTCGATCTCTCTTAGTTTCTTACTTAAGTCTTCTTTCTCATTAATTTTATCAATCGACTTCACAAAATCAGCAAGGTATGCATTAAACAAAGTGCTGACTTTGCCTCCAAACATTTCCAATTTTTTCTTTGCATTTTCAAGCAAGTCAGAATCTACCGTGATGTTAACTCGTATTTTCTTTTTCATAAGTATAAATGTGTATTTAGGTATAAAAACCTTTTCCTTAGCAATCTTTATAAATAGTTATTTCAACAAACAAATATGATTAGCAAGAAAAAACTAAAAGACAGAATTCGCAATAAGACAAACCCTTCACTGGCTGAAACTATTAAATTGGCAATGAAGAATGAAAAATGGATTTCAGTCGCAAGAGCTCTATCAGGCTCGACAAACAAGCAATCTTCTCTTAACTTATATGAGATTGACCTGCAGGCAAAGGCTGGCGATACAGTTCTTGTTCTTGGCAAGGTCCTCTCTCAAGGTGAACTATCAAAGAAAATCGTAATTTGCGCCCTGTCGGCTTCTGAAAAAGCTAAAACTAAAATAAAAGAATCAAAATCTGAATTTGTTTATCTCATTGACGAAATAAAAAAGAATCACAAAGCAGAGGGAATTAAGGTCTTATCATGAAAAAAATAGTTATCGACGCAACGGATGGAATTTTTGGAAGAATCGCAAGTTTCGCAGCTAAGCAGGCACTATTAGGCTTTCAAGTGTTCGTGGTGAACTGCGAAAAAGCTCTTGTATCGGGCGGCAGACGAAACATAATAAATGAGTACATAGAAGCGAGAGTTCGGGGAGGCTCAAGCCAGAAAGGCCCCTACTTTCCAAAAGCTCCGGAAAGATTAATGAAGCGTACTATCAGGGGAATGCTTCCTTACAAGCAAGGCCGGGGCGAAGCAGCTTTTCTCCGAGTTAAATGCTATACTGGCGTTCCGGAAGATCTAAAAACTGACAAAAAAGTCTCGCTCAAGAAAGAAATCAAACTTAGCGCAATCTCAGTAGGAGATTTGAGCAAGGAGTTATAATGTCAAAATCTATTTCAGCCGAAAAAACAATATTCTCAGGAAAGAGAAAAACTGCAGTCGCTAAATTAAAAGTTGTTCTGGGTAGCGGAAAGGTCTTTTTCAATTTACTGCCAAGCACAGAATTAGGTTTGTTCCACAAATTAGCTCTTGCAGAACCAATTAGAATTTATGAAAACGAGTTAGGAGAAACTCTAAAACATGATTTTTATATAAAGACAAGAGGTGGAGGAAAAGAAGCTCAAATTCAGGCAGCAAGGCTTTGCATTGCCCGCGCTCTCTTGAAAATTTCTGGTTCTGATGTTTTGAAAAAAGCATATACAAAATACGACAGGAATATTATAGTCCAAGATGCGAGAAGAAAGGAACCTTTCAAACCCGGGGATTCCAAGCCAAGAGCCAGAAGGCAGAAGTCTTACAGATAGTTACTCAATTTCTATATTAGGAAAAAGATTGTGAGCAATTTCCGTTGAATCTGAAACTATCTTTTCCCTTCTTGCTTTAATTCTCTCAATTTTCTTGTTTTCAAATTCAATTTCGCTCTCGGTTTTCTTCAGGTCAATTTCAATTTTTCTTATCCCGTTTTCGTACTCCCCGATTTTAGTCTCAGTTTTAAAAGCAATGTCCGAGCTTAATTCTATTAGTTTTTCTTTTAATTCTCTTATTTTGTCTTTTTCAGCTTCGACAATTTCAATAATCTCCAAGCCGTCATCATTTTTCAATGCGGACTTGAAATCTTTCAAATATTCTTTAATTAGAAGACTTTTTCTTTTTTCAAAATGAAATTTCTTTGCAAGGTCTTTTAAATTTGTTTTGTCCCTTATACTAACTAATTCTTTTTCCAACTCTCTTAAATCAAATGCTTTTTTTTCCTTTTCAGTCATTTCTTTTTTATGCTCATCACTTTCAACAATTTCCTTCAGTTGTGCTTTCAATTCTTTAATTTTCTCATTTTCTTTAATAATCTCGCTCTGCAAAATCTTAATTTTGTCATAGCTCTCGCCCTCCAGTTTTTCTTGCTTTTTTAATTCATCAAGTAGTGCTTTCAGCTCGTTTATTGACTCTAAATTTCCAAAAAAAGTCTTGTTTGATTCAGAAATCTTGTTTAAATCCCTTCCAAATTCCCAAATGGTTTTTTTAGTTTCTTCCAGTTCCTTACCTACTAAAATAGTCGCTTTTTCAAACGGGAGATAAGATTTTTTGTTAAACTCATTCAGCAGGGTAAATATTTTGTCCGATGCTGATTTAGGATCCACAATTTCAATGTTTTCAAGGCTTTTTGCAAATCTCTCCAATTGTGAAATATACAAATTCAGATTTTCTTTCACAACGTGTTTTAGCCTTTCGACTTCTTTTCTTTCATCAACATTAATTTTTTCTAGATTTTCCAGGCAAGCATTAAGTTCAGTTTTAAATATGTCAGTTCTCGCCGAAATTTCTTTCCTCAGTTTCTCCCCTTCCCTAGAAATCTCAATGTCTTTCTCTTTAACTTTAATCTGAAGCTGTTCAAACAAGATCTTCTCGGTTTTACTTGTTTTAACTGGTTCTTCTTCGCTGAATATTTTTTTTATTTTATCAATCCAACTCATTGTTTTATAATATTTTCTGCTTATATAAACAGTGTGAATTTTGGCAAAGCTTAAATTGCCATTTCTCCTTAATTGATTATGAAAAAAAATATGCATTATCTTATTCCAGTATCGATTGCTTTAGTTTTACTAATTTATTTTCTATCTCAAGATAACAGGGAAATTTCCCAGGTTTGTCTTAATAAAGATTGTTTCTTGGTTGAGCTTGCGAGAACTGCAGCAGAACAAGAAAGAGGTTTAATGAATCGTGAATCTCTGCCAGAAGATCGAGGGATGCTTTTTATTTTTGGCAAAACTTCAATTTATCCATTTTGGATGAAAAATACACTGATCCCTCTTGATATAATCTGGATAGACCAAAACCACAATATCGTAGCGATAAAAAAGGCTGTTCCTTGCACCACCCCAGATTGCGAAGTCTATGAACCTTATGCTAAAGCGCTATACGTCCTGGAACTCAATGCAGGAGAAGCAGAAAAATCCCAAGCAAAAGTCGGTGACAAAGTTGAATTTCGCTACAGCTAAATTAATAAACTCATTATTTCAGAAAAACTAATGGCTGCAGAAAAAACATTGCGCGAAAGGTTTGAAGAACGCAAAATGTCTCAAATAATGACGCAGTATGAACTAAACAAAGCACACTACAACAAAAAAACCCCTCTAATAAGACAAGCTTATCCTGGTAAATCAATTGCAGTTTATGTTGAAAAAATGGAAGGCGAGTTCATTATAGGTGCTTGGGAAGAAAAAGGATTAAGAAACCAATTTTTCCTTGCCTTGCTTCAAGAAAACCCTTTCTCGGCAAAATCTGCTTATTTTCCAGACCTAGTGAGAGTTTTTTCAAAAGACGAAGAGCCCATTGCAAAACTTTTTGCTCCTACAATTCCTTAATCGTTAAGTTATCAAGCGGATTCCTGACTTTTCTCAAATGCTCATTTGAAATATGTGTGTAAACCTGTGTCGTGCTCAATGATGAGTGCCCCAGCATTGTCTGTATCGTCCTGATATCAGTTCCCTGCTCTAAAAGATGAGTCGCAAAACTGTGCCTTAGGGTGTGCGGTGTCACTCTCTTGTTTATCTGCGCCCTCAGTCTAGTTCCTTGAATTATTTTCTGTATATTCCTCGTCGTCAGCGGCTTAAACTTGGAAAAAACATACTTATTCTCCTTGCCTTTGTAGGCAAAATACTCTTTCAAGTCCTCGCACAACGATTCAGATATTATAAAAAGTCTGTCTTTTGAACCTTTGCCTTTTCTTACCCAGCCAGTCTTGTCATTCAAATTCAAATCATCAATTTTCAAGTTTACAATTTCAGAAACCCTCAGACCAGTCGAATACAGAAATGAAATTATCAGCCTGGATTTCAATGTATCAGTCGCCTCAATCAGTCTTATAACCTCTTCCTTTGTCAAAACTTCAGGAAGCTTTTTGTCTTTCTTCGGCAGTGGAATTTCCCCAAAACTTTTTTTCAAAACTTGAGCAAAGAAAAATTTCAAGGAGGCAGCGGCAAGCATTATGGTGTTCTTAGACTTGGTATCGTACATTTCGGAGAGAAAAGCCTTAACGTCATCCTCGTTAAGATTGCCGGCCTCTTTGGAGCTCTTAGCAAGAAATTTCTCAACAAAAAAGCAATAGTTTCGCACAGTCAGTGGAGAAAATCCTCTCAATTTCAACTCTGATTTTAATTTATCCAATGACTCCATATCGCCTCTTTACCAGACTAAAAGAATCCTTTATTTAAAATTTACTACACAATAAAATACAATAGATAAGGTTAAAAACAGAGAGTATTCGTATTTTGTATGAATTACAAACTTTACAGATTTGAAGTTCAAATGGGTGACTTTTGGGGCAAGTACAAGTTTTATTACTATCCATTTTTGCGAAGACGCGACTTGGAACTTTCATTGCCGTCTTTAAGTCCTGATTCAAAGGCCCGAACAAAAGAAAAGGAGGCGGAACTTTTCAGGTATTTGCACTGGAGAATTTTTTCTTTATATCAAGCCTCTAAAAGACATAAAAAAACCAAAAAGGGAACTATGAAAAGCGCGAGAATCGTGAAAGAGTCTTTGATGCTAAGAGACAGGATAAAAGAAGCACAGGAATTGGCGGTTTGCTCAAATATAGGTCTTGTTTATGACCTAATTGGAAAGTGCAAATTTAACGCAGATTACGAAGATCTTGCAAGCGAAGGCCTATGCGCTTTACTTCGTTCTGTTGAAGCATTTGACTTTATGAAAGGATTTAAATTTTCAACTTATGCCTGCAGAAACATTATCTCGGCAATGTCCAGAGTGTACAGAAATAAAATTAAAAATGGCCCGAATTTTGACCAACAAAACGAGCACTCAATTGCAGACGATCTCGCTGACCGAGAATTTAGGGAAAGATTAAATGTGGGTGAATATCACGGAAGCGACGTTGCACGAGCCATGGGAGTTTTAGATAATTCAGAAAGGCAAATAATTGATTTGCGTTTTCCACAGATTCAAGATCAAAAAGGATTAACTTTGCAGGTAATCGGAGAAGGAATGAATATTTCTAAAGAAAGAGTGAGGCAGATTCAGGAGAGGGCACTTAGGAAAATGCGAGAAGCCCTGGAGAGCAAGTCTTTTAGCCCTAGTGGATTGGTTTAGGCATAGTATCATTGCCCCTCACAAAATTTTATATACTCTTAGTTTCAAAGATAAATATGCAAAAAGAGAGTTTGAAAATGGCGATAATCGCAGGTGCTTCCAAGGCGCTCAAGTACCGAGAGAAAAATCCACACGCTACAGAGCAGGAGGTCATTCAGTACGTTAATAACATCGCTGATGAATTAGTTGGCAATATTGAAGAAGAATAGTTCTATTGTAAAAAAGCCTTCTAACTAAACACTTACACACGTATTTGTCATCATCTCTGCTAACTTAATTTATTAAAATGATTGAAATTTCTATTTTTAAAGGAAAATTAAAGAAAAATAAAAATGTAAGTTTCACATTTTGTAATAAACTGGAAAATCTACAAAACATTTATAACGCCTTTGAAATTTGTTCCCCTATGCGGGGGTTCCGGAGCGGTCAAACGGGCAGGACTTAAGATGTCTGTCGTTCTTTCAAAGAACGAAGTTAAGTCAGGATTTATGAGAAATCCTGTGTGCTTAGTGCCTTCGTAGGTTCGAATCCTACCTCCCGCATTTTCCCAGAAGTTTGATGCGTGAATCTTAGTCGTGGTTTATTAGCTAATTGGCTAGAGAAACTCGATGATAGGTATATACGACTACGAAAAAAGACTGAAAGGAATACAGACAATTATAGAAGAATCTAGTCGTATTTCCGAGGAGAATAAGAAGCTGATTTTTAATTTTGTTAATGATTGCTTTGCCAATAATGTTGGCTTGGCTAGAATTGTTAGATATATGTATTCTATCAGAGATTTGGCTGTTTGGCTCGATAAGAGCTTTGAGGCTTGTAATATTGAAGACATAAAGAAACTTGTAGCAGATATTGAAAGGATGCCTAATTATAGCCCAAGAACAAAGTATGAGTATCGTTCGACATTAAAGAAATTCTATAAGTGGCTTAGAAAGACGGATGCACCAGAAGAAATAAAATGGATAAAGCTGAACTTTAAGAAAAATAATGATAAATTGCCCTCTGAATTATTGACTGAGGGAGAGATAGAATTAATGATTAATTCAACTCAAAACATCAGGAATAGGGCTATAATAATGAGTTTGTATGAATCTGGCTGTAGAGTCGGCGAGTTCTTAAAAATTAGAATTAAGGAGATAAAATTTGAAAAGCCAGGATGTATCTTTACAGTTAGCGGTAAGACTGGAGGAAGAAGAGTTAGATTGATTAGTTCCGAGCCTTATATCATTGAATGGCTTAATCACCACCCTGATGCGGACAATCCAGAGGCCTTTCTTTGGATTAATAGCTTTGATGGGGCTATGCTGGAATATGCCTCTTTTTGTAAAGTGCTAAGAGTTAGCGCTCAAAAAGCGAATATACGCAAGAAAGTTAACCCTCATAGTTTTAGGCATGCAAGGGCAACATATTTAGCTAATAGGTTTACCGAACAACAATTAAAAGTATTCTTTGGATGGACGCGATCCAGTGAAATGGCTGCAGTTTATGTTCATCTTTCTGGAAAGGATGTTGATGACGCTCTTTTAGATACTTACGGAATCAAAGAAGATAAACAAGAGAGCAAGATAACAAAATTAAAACCCTCAATTTGCGGAATGTGCAATTCTCAAAATGAAGCTACCAATAAGTTTTGTAAAACTTGTGGAAGTATTTTAGATGGGAACAAGAGGAATCAATTGATAGCTCAAGAAACTGAAAAAGAAGAAGTAGATAAAATAATGGACTTAGTGTTAAAAGATCCTAAAATTGCTGAAATGATAGCTCAGAAAATTAAGGAGGTTAAACTCTGAGAAATCTCTATTATAGAAATATTTAAATAGTATCAAATGATAAGATTATCAATAGATAACATGGAACAAAAAGAATTAAAATTTAATGTTGAAAATATTATCAGTCGAAGTCCTAGACTTGACACTGTTATTCTTGTTGAAAAATTCATTAAAGAACATTCTGGAGAATACAAAAAAACAGAACTCCTACAAAAATTACCTAAGAAAATGATGTGGGGAACTTTCAACGTCATCTTAAAATATCTCTGGGACAATAATAAAATTGGAATAGACAAAAGTGGTTACGTTATTTATATATGGAATCCTGGATTAATAGAGAAACTTAAAAACAGAAAAGCATACTAGTTGAAATGCTGATTAAACCAGTCAAAGAGGTTAAATTTATAGAACAAGATCAAGAGGACTATTTTCTATCCCTTCCAGATAATCATCCAATAAAGAAAGGAATCCTGAAAGCAATTACTAAATTAAAAGAAAATTCTTTCTGTGGAGAAAGAATAGAAAAGAGATTAATTCCAAGAGATTATATTCAAAAGTACGGAATAGACAATTTATGGTGGTATCCCCTTCCAGACGGTTGGAGATTAGTTTATTCAATAGCCACAAACGATTCAAACGTCGTTGCAATTATTATAGAATATTTCAGCCACAAAGACTATGAAAGAAAATTCAAATACTAAAAGAATTAGAACAAAAGAAGAAAGAATGAAAGACTTTGAAATAGTGGAACGAATGGCATCGAAAAGCAAACTAACTCAAAAAGATGCTGATGAAATAGCTGATTTAATAAATAGTGAAGTTGCGAAAAAACTTAATATCAAATAATTCTAACTCCATGAAATGGTTCAATCTTAATCATACCCATATCTCTAAGCAAACGTAAAATTTCCCAGCACTCTTCTTTAGGCATTGAGAAACATGTACATAATTTTTGAAACACAAGAGGAAATGGAATAATCTCTTTTTGTACTTTATCTTTAACTTCAATTAGTCTTCTCATAAATAACCCGTATAAGCCTTTAGTTTGATTTTTTATCATTCTGTCCTCCAGATTTTTGACTTTGGGCTTCTCTCCACATCTTTAAAATAATAGCCACCCATTCTGGATTGTCGTATTCCTTCTGTTCTTCCATTTTGATTGTGTTATTTGCCATTATTTAAATCAACGAGTGCAAAAAAATATACCAAAAAAGGTAACAAAAAAGTACCCCGTTAATTTGAATACCCTAATTTTTCGACTTTTTAAGCAATCGGATAAAAATTCCACTAAGAAATCCACTAAATTTTCCACTAAAAAAACCATAGAAAAAAACATAGAGAAATGTCTATAGAAAGTCAATAGTCGTGGTTTATTAGCTGAGATTAAAGTGTTTTCTTATGGAAATTGAAGAAATAGTAGTCATAATAATAGGCATAGCTTTTTTCACAAAATTCTTTATAATAGATAAACTACCATATTACTCCTTAGAACTCAAAAATGAAAGTGTTAGTTTAATTCATTCATTAAATAACTGGATTTTCTATTCAATATCCTTTACTGCCTTAATTATAATAATTCTTTATTTAAACTACAAATTAACAATTTCAATTCACAATAAAATAAACCAAAAGAAACTGAGAAGAGAACTAATTGAAAGAGAAACAAAAGAAATTACTAGCCTTCTAAAAGACAATAAAGAATACTCTGATACAGAGGAAATTTCTAAATTAATAGACTTGTTAAAAGAAAAGCTGGAGATTGTCAGATCTATTAAGCAATTAGAACAATTTGAAGACCCTTTGTGGGACAAACTGAAGAATAGAAAATTAGATCTTCGAGAATCAATACATCAAGATAAAATAAACGAGCTACGAAATACGGAGTGGGATTTAGAAAAAGAAATAGAAAAATTAGAATTAGAGAAAAGAGAAGCGCAAAGAGTTGCAGAGAAGGAAGATGCAGAGATACTTAGAAACCTAAATGCAGATGAAAATTCTGTTTTTAAGAAAAGCAATTTGAACGATAAAGAATTAAAAGCTTTATTACAAAACGGTTATTCTCAGGCAAATGAGTTTTGTATTTATGAAAAGAAAATGATTACTGTTTTGATTAAGAAAATATTGAATCATTCTAAAACTCACGTCTTTTTAGTTTGGAGTGTTAAAAGATTATTAGACAACTATGCAGACATTGAAGACATTCAGGAACATTACACAAAGGATGCTGATATTACTTTCAAATACAAAGAAAAGAACTATGCGATTGAGGTTGAAACAGGAACTCTATTAGGAAAGGCAAAACAGAAAGAAGACAAAAAAATATCTTAACAGAAAATATGAAAAGCGATGGATGATTATAGTTTCTAACAAGAATTTATTCTGGAAATATAAAAAATTAGGCTTTTCAACGCAGAGAAATGAGGTGAAGAAAAATCTAGAAAAAATGCTAAAACACGACACCCGACTTTAGTCGGTGGCGTTGAGGTTTTTACAACGATAAAGGGCTTAAATTAGATTGAAAAAGACTGCTCTGTATATCTACCCTCTAGCTTAGGATAAAAGGGAAGAAGACTAGTGGCGTATAGCTCCCTCCCTTTACCGAATCCGATAATTTATAATTATCAAATCTGTTTTAAATTGATATCTGAATAGAATGAAAAATAAAAAATCATTACAACTAAGATGAATGAAATAATAAATAAGGGGTTAATGAAAGAGGAAAGCCTCTCGGCTAGAATTTACTTCTTGCTTTTAGATGAACCGCTGACACAAACAGAAATCTCGAAAGAACTATACTTGGGGAAAGTTCAATTGTCTAATATAAAGAAAAATTTAGATGACTTAGAAAAAGAGAACTATGTTAAAAAGATAGGAAGAGAAATAGGAGAAGGAAAGAATTACAACAAAATTTATTACCAATCTACATTAAAACCAATTATTGACTTTATTAAAGTTCAAACAGCCTTTAGAAGTAAAACTAGTAAATCCAAAAGAAAAGAGAAGATTAATAATAGTGAAATAAGATTTTTAGAAGATTTCCTTATCTCTAACTGGTTTAAAAGATTTTACTCACAGCATTACTTAAATTTAGATTTAGAGTGTGAAGGAAAAATAAATAAAAGGAGTTGTTCCTGTCCAATTAGATTTTTTGCTAGACTACTTGAAGAAATCTTTGTAATAACTGAGAATTTTGGTATTTACAACTATTCTCTTAACAAAGATTACTTAGATATAAAAAACTTTGATGAATTTATTCAGCTAAATAGGGATAATGTGCCAAGCAGCTATAAAGATTTGGTTGAGAGAGTAATTAAAATTGCTAAAGAAGTTCTTGGGAATTATGATGAAACCAATAAAATTTTGGATTTCTATTTTAAAGATTACGGTGTGTTGTTTTTGCCTTACTCATTATCTAAAAAACTGTCTACACTTGGAAGGATACCTTTGACTGTATCTAATGTTTTTAATTATGCCTTAGAGCAACATTCTACTTAGAAATATTTCACTTATATTTTTGAATTCCGCAAAAGATTAAGCCTTGTTTTTCTTTTAATTTTTAGCTCTTGTTTAATCTTGTAAATAGCTCTTAAAATTTCTCTTCTAAGATTGAATGAATTCGCCCATTTGGAATATGCCTGCCAGCCTTGAAAGCTTTCCATTAATTTCCAATAAGAAATGTCGCCTTTCTTAAAATTAGTTATTTTTCTTCTCATTTTTCTTATATTTCTCTTTCTTAACAGTTTATAATAATAGAAATTTCTAAATCCGACAAAATCTATTCCTTTTGAGAGAGAAATTATTTTTGATTTATCTTTGTGCAACTCCAACTTTAATTTTGACTGCAGAAATTTTCCAATCTCCTTTTTCCATTCCTCCAATTGTTTCTTTGAATAATGCAATATAACAAAATCATCAACGTAACGAATGTAATATTTTATCTTTAGTTCATACTTGATAAAATAGTCCAATTCATTAAGAAAGATATTGGCAAAGAATTGGCTGGTTAGATTGCCAAGAGGCATTCCTTTTTGGCGTTCGCCCCCCCCACAGAAACAGAATTTTTCATAATTGTAGAAATTAGCTGCAAAACTTCAAAATCTTTTATTTTTTTATTTAAAATTTCCAACAAAATATTGTGATTAACTTCCTGGAAATAATGTTTTATGTCTGCTTTTAAACAATAGCCTTTAATCTGATTTTTGTTAAACCATCCGTTTAGTTTTCCATTTTTGGAAACCTTTCTCGTAAACGATTCGAGCCTTTTCAACGCAAACAAATTTCCCTTGCCTTTTCTGTTTGCGCAAGAATCATAAATAAAGATTTTTTCATAGATTGGTTCTAAAACATTAACGATTGCGTGATGAACAATTCTGTCCCTAAAGTTAGACTTGCTTATTTTCCTTGTTTTAGGATCTCTAATTGAAAAACTAACTAACGGAAAAGGTTTGTATGTTTTTTCTTTTAGTTCTTTTTGTAGTCCTTGTAAATTTGCATTAAGATTTCTTTCAAATTCAATAACGTCTGGCTTTTTAGTTTTGCCTTTTCTTGCTTTCTGCCAAGCTAGAAAGAGATTTTCAATTGAAATAATTTTGCTATAAAGATTATTGTACATCCTCATGGTTTTCTGAATCTTAGGTGCTAAGGCTATTGAAATAACATAACCGTTCCTGTTGTTGCCATTGGAATTGAAGTTGGCGTTAAGCCTGTTGTCGTCCAAGTTCCTGTTCCTGTTCAACGCGGAAAGATTATGTAGCTTGTTAATTGAAAGTAAATCACCATCGCTTCATTTTTCGCTCAGCGCATTTTTCATTTCTTCATCACTACAAAATGTCGCGATTGAATTTTATGATTAACAGGCGTGTAGCCTTAGCTCATAGACCCGGTTATGTCTCCCTAAGACAATAACCACTAGAGTGAGAAGATTAAAAATATATGTGAATGCTTATTTTTTCGACGCAGTGCCTTCGGCACTATTTCCAGAACCGGACACCGAAATAACATAACCGCCCCTGTCGTAGCCACTGGAATTGAAGTTGGCGCCAAGCCAGCCGTCCAAGAGCCTGCCCCCGCCCAACGCGGAAAGCGTTTGAATATTTTCATTTGAAGTATTATCAACTACCCAAGAAAAAGGATTCCAACTAAACTGTTCAGCTACTCTGTCAAGTGCCTTTGCTCCTTCGGGACGATAGACTGCTATGAAAGCACCGTCTTGAGCTAGTGTGCCTTTTTTATATTCTCCTCCTTGATAAGTATTTCGCGGGGCAAAAGCAACCGCTCCATCTTGACTGAATCTTACTCCTTTTTCAGTATCACCTTTTAACAATTTATCTTCTAATTCTTCAGTTGTGTATTTTCTCGCTAGACCTTTGCCTTCTTCATCAAAAACAACATACATTCCAGGGTTTTTAATAGAGTTAGGCGTTGTTATAACAACGTGGGGTACCCAAAGCCAACTATTAGCCATTATTTCTTTTCTTACGAATTCTGTTCGTGAGCTTTTCCTTATAACATCATCAGCCGAATTATATGCCTCGTTAAGCATAAGGGCAGATTGTTCTCCTCTTGGAAGATTTGCTCCCCTTTCTTTATTCGCTAGAACTTGTGCTACAACATTATCATAAGTGCCTGGTCCGAATGCTGGAAATAGAAACGCCTGTTCTTCAGATAGTTGTGGGATTGTCCACCTCGCCTCTGGAGTCCAACCTCTCTGCACAGGTATTTCTTCTATTCTTGAACTTGCTGTTTTTGTCATAATTTCTTTGAGAATTATGACTATATAAACTTTTCGTATTTGTAACCACTATATAGTAACCTTTGGAATCGGAGAAGATCATAAAAATTATTAAACTGTTTTTTTTATTTATTACTTGAAAAATAATAGAATATTATAGGCTCTGTCCGAAGTTCAAGAATAGAACCGAAAAATAATTATAGTAAAACAATTTAGGTAGGATTGTGATCCAAAATATTATCCTACCTAAATTTAATAATAGATTAGAAGAGGAGATAAATAATCTTTTCCATTCTTCAGATTTGCCTATGCACTTCAACAAAACTGGAAATAAAGAATTTACAAACTATCAAAGAGTTTCAGTTATAATTAATTTTTACAAAAGCGGAAAATCATTAAGAAGTTTTGTCGTCGATTTTCAAGATACAAAGTGGCCTTCATGGCTAGGATTAAAGAAGCCAATTAAGAAAAGCACCTTGCATGATTGGTTGAAAATATTTGATATGAAAACTGTTAGAAAACTTTGCAAAGTGCTTATCCCTAAAAAGATTGAGTTGACCTCAATTGATGGAACTGGATTTGATTCATGGCAAAGATCAAGACATTATGAAAAAAGAGCAGAAGAAATTGGAGACTTACCACATATGCCTTATGCCAAAGCAGGCATATTTATCGACGTAAAAACTCAAATTGTTATTGATTGGGATTTGGTTATGAGCCATGAACATGATGTAAAAATAGCAGAGAGAATTTTCAAAAGAAATGCAATAAAAGATATAATTGGTCTTGGCGATAAAGGATATGACTCTGAATATTTGCACGAAGTCGCTCGTGCAAATGGAATTGCTTTTTATGCGCCAGTTAGGAAAATGAATAAAAGAGCTTACAAAAATAAAAAACCTTCTGGTAAGTATCGACGGCAATGTATAGTAATGCCTGAATTTAAAGGTATGAGAAATATCAATGAAACTGTAAATTCTGTCTTGAAGAGAACTCAAATTCATTCATTAAGAAGCAAAATACATTACATGCGGGAAAGAGAATTCGCATGGAACATAATTTTATACAACATTAAGAGAATAATCAAGATTTTTTATTCAAAAAACAATCAAACTTTTTTTATTTGCCAGATTGAGATTCAATCAATCCGGACAGAGCCATATTATAGAAAAATATTTATACTAGTTAATCTTCGATAAAATAGGTAAAAGTGATTGATCAGGATTAAGAAAAATCACACTGAACTTCTGGGATGGAGCCTACCTCCCGCAGTCCTAATTATTATGTAACCCTTTAGTGATAACAAAATAGAAAGATTTAAATAGTTCCAAACTATAGAATATTATGAAAAAATTACTTACAAAATTAGGAATTGCGGGCGTGCTGGCTTTAGCTGGATGTGATTCTAAACCTGAAATAGATAGAACTGTTGTAGAGGGGAAACTTAAATCTGGGATGAGATATCATACTTATGTTGCTCCTCGCTCAGGATTTTACGAGGGAGAAAGAGTTATTTCATTTTGTGATGGATTGAATGTAAAAACATTTGAATACAAAGGAAATGAGGATGTAGCTGGAAACTATTTGCAGAAATATGACATTACTCTAGATGGTAAGCTAGTAATGGAAGATGGAGAATTTAATGCATATACTACAAGTCCTCAAAGCAATACAGAGCATTGGAAAAAAATTGCAATTGGAAGCTCAAGATTAAGACAGGAAGCAATAAAAAATGCAAATGAGGTTTTTCCGCAACTTGGAATTAATAGATTGCTTAAAGAGGGCTCTCCAGACATTACAACTGCACGTAATCGACAAGACAAATTAAAGTAATTTTGTTCCGCATCAGAAGCAGTCCTTCCGCTCTTATTTTTTTCCTAGAAACCCCATTTCTTTTTTACATGCGCAACTCGGGCTTCAACATCACCTTCAAAATCCTCAAATGAATGGTAAACCTCGTGAAAATGAGTTTGTATCCAGGGGTGTTCAAAAAGCTCCGGGACAGTGCATATGCAAAGTTTTGGGTTCGCAGAAGCCCCTCTCGCATAAACCCATTCCATATGAGTACCAATGCTACGCCCGTTGTTATCATCAACTATCCCTAGAATCCCTCTTGAAAAATCAATAGCAATCAGGTCTCTTCTTACAAGCCTCCAATTATATCCCTTATCTTTTGAGTAGGATCTTCCTTCGTCTCTTGCCTTTACGTCTTCTCTACCCTCGCCTTCAACATCGTAAAAAGGGTTCATCAAAGCGATATTCGGATGATTCTCTTCAAATTTCTGTTCCCAATTCCTGATATACTCCCTGCTTGCAAAAGGATGAGATAGGTAAAAAGTAAAAATATTCTCTGGAAAATTAAAATGTGGAACTTTTAAGATTTGATTTGGTCGCATTCATTTCGATATTTCTTTATTATTTAACCATTATCTCACTACAAAACAACTAATAGAAAACATTATAAAGACATTTTTTTAGTTAAGTTAGTCCATGGGTTGCTGGAACTCCTAAAAAACTGCTATTCGCAGACTTGGAGTTACCGCAGGCTAAGTCTGCGTCAACCCGCTGGAGGTTTATAGATGGGAGCAAAGAAAAAGAAAATTAAGGCCGCCGGAAGATTTGGCGCAGGATACGGAAGAACAGTAAGAATCAGACTTAACGATATTGAGAGCTTGCAGCGAAAGGCACAGCCCTGCCCTATTCATGATAACTGCACAGCAAAAAGAGTCGCGGCAGGAATCTGGGAATGCAAGCGAGGCTCTAAATTTGCAGGACCTGCTTATTATTTAGAAGCTAAGAAATAACTATTTGTTTTTCTTATTTCTCTGTTCTTTCTCTTCTTGTCTAACTTGTCGGTCAGCTTTATCAAGAATTGAAGTAAAATCGGCTCCCCTTAAGAGCAAACCAGTTGACCAATGTCCTTCGTAATCACTTCGAAAACGTGCCTTTGTAAAATCTACTCCTCCAATGTTTTTATATCTAGCTTCTAAGACAACCCCTGCATCAAAGAACTTAAACAGAGAATCGCCTTCTATCCATAATCTATGAAGAACTTCATCTTCACTAATATCCTTTGTATCACTTGCACGTCTGACTTTTTCTTGTGATCTCAAATACAATTGTCTAGGTATTTGGGCTGTAATACTTTCCAATACGTCTTCTCTTGTGCATGGTCTTAGAACATAAGTTGGTTTAATGGACGGAGATCTGTTTACTCTTAAAGCAAGAGGAACAGAAGGCATCACATTTCCCAAGATATCTCTTACAACTTGTTTTGTTATATAAAAAGGAAAATACGATTCAAGCTCAAGTCCAAATAGTATTCGTTTGTTTCCCCGATATCCTTCTTGTAGGGCAGATCCTCTCTGTGCACGAGGCGCCTCAGATACAGGTACTCCTACAACAACATATTCTCTTTCAAGTTCTTTGCCATCTATTGTTTTTTGTACCATTTTGTTATCTAATTTTTAACGTATATAAATCTTTCCAATTTGTTACTTTACTAAAGTAGTTACACCACAAAGCTTTATATACTATAACTCTCTGTGGGAATTATGGAAAAGAGACCAAATTATATTGCAAGAAGCGCCTTGACAGCAGTTCTAGCACTAGCGACGTTAATTAGTCCTTTGGAAGTTCTCGCTTCTGGAAAATCAGATAATCCTGTACAAAAAAAAGTCGAAAGAACTTACTCAATTTCGCAAGAAGGAATTAATCTCGTAAAAGAATCTGAAGGATTTAGAGATAAACCATATCTCTGTCAAGCAGGAGTAAGAACAATAGGCTACGGCCACGCAATAAAGAAAGGAGAAAACTATAAACAAGTCTCAAGAGAGCAAGCTGAAAAAATTTTAGTTCAGGATTTGTCGACTGCTCAAAACGCAGTGAGAAAACACGTCAAAACAGATTTAACACAAAATCAATACGACGCGTTATGCAGTTTTGTCTTTAATGTAGGAGAAGGAAATTTCAAATCAAGTACTTTACTAAAGAAATTAAATAAAGGAGATTATTCGGGTGCAGCTGAAGAGTTCCCAAGATGGAATAAAGCTGGCGGTAAGGTTTCAAAAGGTTTAACAAATAGAAGAAATAAAGAAAAAACTCTATTTTTAAGAAACTGACTTATATAAACAACGAAGAAGGAAATCTTGGAAGCACGATGCAAAGCTTGAGGAGAATTGGCTTTTGTGAAGAGGAAGCAGAGAATCTAGTTTCAGAGTATAATCGGAGAGAATCTCGATCGATTTCTCGGTGGCATTTAAGCAGCGGCATAATTCCAATTTTATTGGGCTACTCTGCCGTAGACACTTCATGGGATGTAAAGAACACTTTGACAAAATTGACTGCCGCTATTGTAGCTTCGGCTTTGATTATTTCTTCTGAATCTTTGAAGAGAAGGAATAAAAAAGTTTATGAAATGTTGCCAGTTGCAGGACATCCTTAAAGCAGTGCAGGAAAAGACGACTTTATACGTTTAATTAACGGTGAAAACTCCGGTATTAACAAATTACTTAACAATTAATTTTTTTAAATAAATTTCTCAACTTCTTTCTTCGCTTTCTCGCGTTTTTTCTGATGTTCGCTCAAAAACTTATTAATCTTTTCAATTGTTATCTTCTTCAACTCGCCAGTCAATAATTTCCCGCTTCTGTAATCGTTCTCTATTTTTTCAAGTTTCTTATCATCTTCCTCAAAAAAGAATTTCAAGTATTGAAAAGAAACGTCAATTTCAGGATTTCCTCCTTTAGCTCGGTGTTCTTCCAATGTGTCCCGCCCGCCAGAAAATGCGTATTTCTTTATTTTATTTTCAACCTCTTTAGCAGAGTCTGTTGCAGCGATAAATGAATTCTCATCCGATGAAGACATCTTGCCACTTTTCAATCCGGGGATAAACTTATGGTATGTTGAAGCCATCGGTGATAATTTAATACGTTGCGCTAGGTCTCTTGCGAGGCGGATATGGGGGTCTTGGTCAACTCCAACTGGGATAACAATTGGCATCTCGCCGCTAAACTCCTTCAACTGGGGATGAAGCATATCTGAAGCTTGCAGCAAAGCGGAAACCATTTTCCCAGGAGAAATCTCGCCATAAACTGCGTTAAACTCAGAAAAAGTTGCGTGCCTCGCGAGTAAATTCTGCAGTCTGTAATAGGCATTGGACTTATCAGAAATTTCAGAGCGAGCACTCTGAAAATAAATATCTGCCTTTCCCAAATTAAGCCCTAAAGCAGCATAGTTGGCGATATAGTCCTCGACTGCAATTTTCCTGCTTTCTTCAAGGCTTTGCGAGCGCGCATTGTAAGCTTCAACATCCGCTACTGAAACGTAAACTTTCGCACCAAGTTTCTGGTAAAATATCATTTGGAGGGCAACAAGCATGTGCCCTATGTGGAATTTTCCAGTAGGCATCAGACCAGTCATCATTGCGAACTTCTTATTGTTTTCAACAGCAGAGACTATTTTCCCAAAATCCCTATGCGCAAAAACAATACGTCTCCTAAAAAGAATATTGTCTTTAAACTGCTTTGGCAATTCTTGCATTACTTGCAAGCCAAATTCCTTAATCAGTCGTTCATAATTAACTTCTCCAGAAACTTCCCAAGGGTTTAAAACAAGTTTCTCTTTCATTGCAATAAAACAAAGAACTTCTTTATAAATTTATCAGAAAATCAAATAACAATCAAATTTAAACTTGAAACTTCGTAAGAAGTGAAAGTTAAAGATTTATCAAAATCTTTAAATACAAAAAAAATCTCTAACCAATATGAGAAAAGAGGTGTTGGTATTATTGGCAATTTTGCTAAGTAGCTCAGCATCAGCAGAAATAATTTTTGGCCAGCCAAAATCTATCTATAACGTGGGTGACGACTTCGAACTGCCTTTAACTCTTAAGACAATTGCAGACACAAGTAACTTCCTGACAGCAGACTTGGTTTGCAGCTCCCAAACAATAGAGTTATATAAGAGTCCGGTCAGCATTAAACAAGGTGAAGAAAAATCTTTTACAATTTCAACCTCTCTGGGAAATTTTCTAGTCTCAGGAGTCAATGGACAGTGTTTTATCCAGGCATCTTTTGGCGATCAAACTTCACAAAGTCAAACTTTCGAAGTTTCCCCGCAAGTGCAAGTCACCACGGATATTATGGGTGCGGTTTTCTCACCAGGTGATGAAGTTAAAATCCGTGGAAAAGCTAAAAAATTAAATGAAAAGGACTTAGAAGGCTTCTTGGAAATTTCAATAGCGGGATTGGGCTTGAAAACAACTAGTTCAATTGTTAGCGGATTATTCAATTTTACCTTCTCTATTCCTGAAAACGCGAAAGCAGGTAATTATGAGGCAGTATTTTCAGCATACGACAAAGATTCCTCGGGTGTGGTGATGAATTCAGGCACATCTTCATCTTCAATTAAAGTCAGGCAAGTTATGAAGTCTCTTGAGATAGCTTTTGACTCCGCCTCTATATATCCTGGAAAAGATATTTCATTGACAGTGTTGGCGTACGACCAGGCCGACGACTATATAATCTCGGAGGCGAGTGTTTCAATAATATCTCCGTCTGGTTCAGAAAAGAAAAAATCTGTTGTAAAAACAGGCAATACAATTAAATTCCAAACTGAGCAGAACTTCGAACCTGGAAACTGGAAAATCCAGGCTATTTCAGGAGAATTCACTGCTAAAAAAGAATTCGTTATCGAAGAAGTTAAAAAAATAGATTTCACCTTGGAGAATAACACTTTTACAGTCAAAAATATCGGGAATGTTCCTTTCAATGGCTTCGTTGAGGTTTTTATAGGCGAAAAAAATGAAATTAAACAAATTGAAAATCTTCCAGTAGACGGCACTAAAGCTTTCAAGCTGGCAGCACCAAATGGCCAGTACTCCATTGAAGTCAGCGATGGAAATCAAAAAGTTGGTCTGGGAACGACGCTTTTGACTGGCCGGGCAGTATCTGTCAATGAGGTTGGAGCATCATTTCGTGGCAATTGGCTAATCTTGTTCTGGACTTTACTAATTATAGCATTATTAATTGGAGTGATTTTTGCATATAGGAGAATCGCAAAGAAAAAGTTCATAGGAAAGGCGTCTGGAGCATTCACACCGCAAAAATCTTCAGATGCTTCTAATAAAACAGCAGTTGCAGTCGCATCTGGAGTTTTAAACAAAGGCCAGAAGCAGGAATGCGCAATAATTTCAATTTATATTAAGAATCTCCAAGATCTTGAAGCACAAAAGTCTGATGGCCTAAAAACAATTGACAGCGCTATTTGGCAAGCAAAAGACAAGGGTGCAAAAATTTACTCTGAAGGCTCGTTCAAAATTGCAGTTCTCACGCCTTCAAATGCCAAAGACTCAAATATTTATGTTGATGGTGTGAGAATCGCAGAGCAAGTTGAAAGAATCATTAATGAATACAACAAGCGCAGCGCCCAGAAAGTTGAATTCGGAGTTGCTTTAAACTTTGGAGAGTTAATTCACGAGTCTGCAGATGGCAAATTCAAGTTTGTCTCGCCTGACAATTCTTTAGGCCAGGCAAAGAAGCTTTCAATGTTTTCCAACAAGGAAGTAATATTATCTGAAAAAGCTCACGCTAAAACTGTTGGAAAAATAAAAACTGCCAAGTTGCAGGACCGAGATCTTTGGAAGCTTGAAAAGATCGTCGATCGCACAGCCCACGTTGATTTTATAAACAAGTTCAAGCAGGATAATAAGAAGTTTAAGCTCTAATCTTACCAGTTTGCCAGTCTTTCAGCACAAATCTTGCCGTTCTAACAGCGTCAACCCGCCCGCCTTTCTTCAAAAACTTCTTTTTCTCTCCAAGCGCACTCAAAAAAATTTCAACATCGCCATCAGATTCAATTCCATAAAAACTTTCCAAAATTCTCGGATTCTTTTTCATAATCTCCATAACCACAAGTTCTGGCTCGCGAACTTCGTTGAAAGTGCTCGTCCCAATCTCAGCATGTTTCTTCAAGGCAGATGCCCTTGTTTCAGGATTTTCCTTTTCCGGAAATACCCCTGGGGTGTCAAGTATTACAATATCTTTGTTAAATCTAATTTTTTGTATCACTTTTGTGTATCCTGGCTGTGAAGATGTTCCTGCTCCATGCCTCATAGCTAAAACATTAATCAATGAGCTTTTTCCGGTATTTGGGTATCCTATAACTCCAATTCTAGCCTGCTTTTCGCCGAGCTTTAATTTTTTAACTTCAAATTTAATCCTATCTCGCAGTCTTTTCCTTCCAATTTTGCTTACACATGAAAATAAAACGTAAGGTTCAATCTCTTTCAAGTCAAAATCTTTCTTTAAATCGCTAACTCTTATCAGGTCAGATTTGTTCAAAACATAAATTAGTTTCTTACTCTTGTCTTTCACAATGTTTTCCATCTCCAAGTTTCTAGTTTCATTAATAAATCTTGCATCTAAAACCTCGAGAATAATATCTGAAGTCTTAATTATCTCAATCACAAGCTTAGGAAAAGGCACTCTATGTTTGTTCGTGGTCGGCGACTTCTTGAACTTGCCAGTTTTCTTCATTGAAAAATTATATCTTCCTTCCATTGTATATCCAAGTAATTTTGGTTTAAAAACCAATCAGTCCAAAATCAAATGAATCCAAATGTTCCAAAAACACTCTTCATCGCTTCATAACCAATAAAGACTACAAGAACAAAATTCAAGATTCATTAAATGGATAAAAATAAATCCTATTTTAGGAAAATAATTTGTCGTCATAATAATTATTAAATCAAATTAAGCTATTTTTTATTCAACATTGAAAGTCTAAAAGCAGGGTTTGTCAATACCTTCTACAATCAAACCTAATTATGCAAGTTTTGATTTTATAATTTTATTACTTTCTCTCCGTCTAAATAGTATCCGCAATGCCCGGTCTGATAATCTGCCATCTCTAGAATAATTTCTCTAATTGCACGGCCATCGTTCATCTCTCCTGCTTTTTTCAAAAGATGCGCTTTAAGGCAGCGGGGACAGCATTCTTGCGCTGGTTCTTCCATAGAGGAGGCCATCTCAACCAGTTTATTGCGCCGCCCAAACTCAATTGCTTCCAGAAAAAGTTTTTTGGAAATTGAACCTATCTTATTATAGACTTTTCCCCCTATCAAAAACGTTCCTTCAGCCGCACGATAAAATTTTTTTAGCACCATTTTGTTTTCAAAAACCGCCTGAATCAAAACGGATTAGCAGTCAATATTAGAAATAATAAACTTAAAAGTATAACAAGTCTTCATAAATTTATGATTCATTATACTTCGCATACCAAATAAGAGTGTTTATTGTTTATATATCTTTCTTTCAAACTAGATTTTTCGTCGACAAATATTCATTTCCTTTAATAAAAAACCTGCGTTTAAATTCAGCACCTCTGGTTATTCCAATTCTTCTCGAAGAGCCAATCTTTAATTTTCCTTTTTCTCGAGGCAACTCAATTCTCAGCTTTCCGCTAATTAAGGAATCCCCATTCATCTCTTTGGTTATTCCAAATGCCTCGACTAATTTCGCAGGCCCATTGCACAGGTTTTTTGCATCACTAACCCTTCTCCTTTTTTTCATTCGTTCAATTCCTTCAAGAGGTTTAACACTACGAACTAATACTGCCTCCCCGATTCCTTTCTTGTTGGTCACAACATTAAAACAAAAGTGCATTCCATAAGTGAAATACACATATGCAACCCCTGCATCCAGAAACATCGGTGAGTTTCTCTTAGTCTGTCCGTTGAAAGAATGAGATGCCGGATCGTTATGCAAGTAAGCTTCGGTCTCAACAATCACTCCCGAGACTTTACCATGTGGTGTTTCATGAATTAAAACGCAGCCCAATAAATTCTTAGCAACCTCGATTGTTGTATTTTTAAAAAAATTTCTAGAGATCTTCATTTCTTTCTTTATCCTTCTCAAACAATAAGCAAGCAGAGTTAATGCAAAATCTTTTTCCAGTTGTCTTTCTTGGTCCGTCGTCAAACACATGCCCAAGGTGTCCGCTGCATTTGGCGCAGACAACTTCAGTTCTTTTCATAAACAATGTGCTATCTTCAACAAACTTAACAGCTCCCTTTCTAGCTTGATCAAAACTCGGCCATCCGGTTCCGGAATCAAATTTTGCGTCTGAATCAAACAAAACAGCACCACAACCAGCGCAAGTATATTTCCCTTTGTCTTTATTTTGCAAAAGTTTCCCAGTAAAAGGAATTTCCGTGCTTTTTTCCCGGAGAATCTCATACTGTTTCGGCGTCAGTTTCTTTTTCCATTCCTCTTCTGTTTTTGGCATTTCCCCTTTCTTCATATTAACAATTTGTATCTCGCATTAATAAGACTTTAGTTTAAAATAAAAATAATGCTTAAAG
>CAYZNI010000004.1:0-32545 GCA_964479755.1 Candidatus Woesearchaeota archaeon | reverse complement strand
CTTCTTCTGCCATTCTTTTTCAAAAGGTTTCTTTGAATTTTTATCGAGTAAGACGAACCTAAACTCTTCTTTCTGAAGCTGTTTAGGTATCTCGATTTTTTCCCTTATTTCATTATGATTTTGCTCCTCTGCCATTTTTTAATAAGAAATTAATAAGCCCTAATTTTTCTTAACCAGCATTTCATCTGCTTGTTTTCTAATGGCAAAGAGAGTGTCCAGTGCAAAAGTAAAAGCTGGAATTACATTCTTATTTTCAAACTGAAGGATAACTTCATTAGACTCCCAGCAACTTTCTGAAACTATAACATAGTTCATAAACTGTCCGATCTTATAATAAAGATCATCCAGATGTTCCATCTTGCCATTATTTCTTGTTGTCTTGGCTTTCATTCTTCTCACCTCCTTTCATGTTTGTTGAAATAAATTTAGAATTCGAAACCTTATCAGTAAATTCAAAATAAAATTTCATAAAGCTTTCAAAGCAATCTTCTGAACAGAATTCAGATATAACAATGGATTCCGTCTGATCATCTCTCATAATCAATGTTACTTCAGGAAACCTTATTCTTCCATCACATTTTGTGCATTTATTATTTGGTTTCATTTTTCATCTCCTTGTTCTTCTTAATATTTTCAACAAAATCTTTTTGTGCTTCATAATGTTCATAAATTAATTTTTTAAAACAAGCAAATGAACAAATTGGGAATGTGGCGTATACACCTTTCTTTTGTTTAGACCATAATGAAATAGGAATGGTATTTCTTATCTCATTACATATAAAGCATCTACTTTGAGTTTGCATCTTTCATCCCCTTTTCGAAATTTAATTGATATTTTAATCCGCCAAGATAACCCTCTAATTGAGAAATTACATCATCCAACTCTTTTTTTAGCTTAATGATTTCTTTTCTGCCAATCTTTGTTTCATGAATTTGTTTCTCAAGATCATTTATTGTCTCTTCTTTATTTCCGACAAATTTTATTGCCTCATTTTTGTTTTCCATAATTTATCGCGCCGAAGAATATTTAAATTAATATTTATTATAAAGGATAAATATGTTTTACAATGGTCAAAAAAAGAGCTAACAATTGGGTAGAAAAACAAAATAATCCTCTGACAAGAAGAATAACTTGGTATTGGTTTAAAGAGCCAGAAACACCGAAGACAATTTCAATTAAATTATATCCTAGAAATGCTTATGAATATGCAAGAAGAAAAGAATCATTTGTAAGTCCATATGTAAGTAAACATAAGACTGGTGGAAAAGAAGGATATAAAGATTACACACACAAAAGTTATTTTAATATTGTTAAAAAATCTAATGATGTAAAATATGACAAAGATAAAGAATATCTAAATCTAAATTTCTTATTTGATTACCTCAAAGATAAAATAGAATTAAGTGAACATGAAAAAGATATTTTAAGTGAGTTATTTAACAATTGGGAGATTAGGAAATTCTTATTTGAATGGAATAAAAAAATAAACCAAGATCTCACATATAGAGATAATATTAAAGTGTATGATTTTGACAGAGATTTAATTCAGGCGATACTAACATTTTATCGTTGTATTTTTCAATATGATGAAGAATTTATGTTTTATTTTGTTTTTAATAGAGATATAGTTAAGGAGTATTATAAAATATGTAAGACCATAAAAGCATTTACTTCTCCATTAAATAAAGATTGGAATAATAGGTTAGAGTTAAAAGATAAAATTGATTCTTTGTATGATACAATACCAATATTATATAAAAAAGAGCAAGTCATTCCAATAGATACAGATGATAAAATAGAGTTAGAAATTATTGATTATATTGAGGGAACTCCCAAAAAAAATAAGTAGCTTTATTTTTTAATAATCAAATCTGCTTTCCTTGCATATCTTCTAACTGCATTTTTCTTGCAGGGAACTTGAGGTAAAATCTCTTTTAATGTCTTACCTTCCCTAACCAAAGAAAGCACTTTTTGAACAACCTCTTGAGGATACTTTCTAGGGTATTTTCTCTTTGGTTGTTTTATTTTCTGCTCCATTTTTCCTCCTTTTTTCGAGTTTTATTATACCTAATATAAAACCACTTGGGAGGAGATTATTCTTTCCTATAAAGGATTTAAATGCTTATTTTGAAGCATTTTATATCTTCTTTTGTGGTTTTATCGTCGGTATTCATATTATTATCACCAAATCACGATTTAAATAGGTTGTTCTTTTTCGATAAACAAAAACACAAGATGTAACATTAGATTTATATAAGTTTGAATATTCATCTTGTCATGGCCATAAGCAAAAGAGTTAAAGAAAGAGGAAAAAGAAAAGGATCTACACTTTTTGATGAGGTTGATTATCATATTCTTAAAATGCTAAATGATAACAAAAATGAGTTATCAATTGGCGATGTTCAGAATAAATTAAATATGAGCCATGTTAGTTTTAAAGTTCATATCAGAAGACTAATCAAATTAAAATTCATAACAAAAAATAGGTTGCCTAAAACATACAAATTTATTTTAAATCTGACATATGAAGGTAAAAGAGTTCTAGAGATTTTCGAACATGCGATGTGGAGTTAAAAAATTTCATTCAAAGAATTTCTTAAAAGCTTTTTCTTTGTCACTGCTAACCTTGGGTATATCAACAATAACTCTTACAAATAAGTCTCCTCTTTCTCTTGAATTTACAAAAGGCATTCCATGACTTTCGAGCCTGAAAGGAGTATGGCTTTGGGTTGCAGGAGGAATTTTTAATTTTATTTTTTTATCAATCCCCTGAATTTCGATTTTACCTCCAAAGATAGCAGTTGTTAAATCTATTTTCTTGTCTAAAAATAAATTTTCTTCTTCTCTTTGAAAAACTGGGTGCTTTTTAATATGAATAACAATATATAAATCACCAGAAGGAGCATTTCTTCCTAATTCTCCTTTACCTTCAATTCTCAAGTACTGTCCATGATTAATTCCCTTAGGAATTTTAATTTCTATTTTTTGTATTTTTTCTAATTCTCCTTTACCCTTGCATACTTCACAATATTTACTAGCTATTTTTCCAGCACCATGACATTTATCACAAGGCGATACAGAAACAAATTGAGTAAATCCCTGCCTTCTTGCTATCCTTATCTCACCTGTTCCATGGCATTTATCACATTCTTTAAGGTTTTTTTCCTCTGCACCTAATCCATTGCATTTTTTACAAACTTCATGTATTGGTATTTCAATTGTCTTTTTAATTCCTGTAAATGCTTCTTCTAATGATATTTCTAAATCGTACCTTAAGTCCGCTCCTTCCTCATAATCTTCATAATTTCTATTTCTTCTTCCATGATTAAAAATATCAAAAATGTCGCCAAAACCAAAATCACCAAATAAATCATCAAAATTAAATCTCTGACTTCTAAAACCAGCTATATCTTCAGAAGAAAATGCAGAGCTTCCATATTGATCATACTGTGCTTTCTTTTGCTCGTTTCCTAAAACCTGATATGCTTCATTAATTTCTTTAAATTTTTCTTCTGCTTCTTTATTTCCCTGATTAACATCTGGATGATATTTTCTTGCTAATTGCCTGAAAGCTTTTTTTATCTCTTCTTGAGATGCTTCTTTTGATACTCCAAGAATTTTATAATAATCTTTTTCTGCCATGTTGCATGCTCCTTAATTATATATTCTTTTGCTATTTTTAAGATTTATCTATAACTGCTTTTGCTGTTTCAATAATTTTATCAAAGTCTTTTTTATTAGGATTGTATTTTGCAAATTCAACCAGGCTACACAAATCAAAGCATTCTTTTATCTTTCTAATATCTTTCTCTTTATCTTTTATAAATCTTAAAATATTATCGTTTGTGATTTCTTTTTTTAATCCATATTTATAACTTAAAAAGAGCCTTAATGCTTGTCCAGCTTTTTCATAAGCGTCTTTATATTGTTCTTTTTTGAATAACTCTTCTGATTTTTTAATTAACTTTTGAGCTTCTTTTTTATAGTCAAAACTTTCTTCAACAACTATTTTTTCTGGCAATATAGTGCCTACTTTTGATTTTAAGTAATATTTTTTATATAGATAGTATAAAACAAATATTAATATGGCTGCAATAATCAAAGTTAAAAGCCAAGTATAGCTTTTTTCATTAGTTTTATCAAGATTCTCTATTTTTACATTTTGAATTGTTCCATTGATTGCTTCTGCTGAAATTGTTGAAATCTTATTTTCTGCATTAATATAATCTACTTTTATACCTGTTTTGTTTCCATCCAAAGAAAATTTATATTCTTTTTCATCAAAACCATTATTTTTTAATTCTTTTTCTAATTTTTGAAACTCTTTATTTTGTTTTAATTCCTTAATTAAATTGTTTTTATCTTCTTCAGTTAAACTTTGGAGATTTTTTACCTCTCCATTTTCCATTTCCCCTTTTATCTGGGCGGTTTCCCCGCTTTGTTTTTGATAGTTTAATTCAAAGTCTCCAGAATTGTTTGAAATAGGATTAATGCTCCCTGAAGTTAAATTATACCCTTGATTTATTAAAGTTTGATGTTCTTTTTGAAATTCTTGGTTAGAAGAAAGTTGTCTTTGAAATTCTTGTTTCATACCCTCTTGTTCTTGCAATTGCTTTTGTATCTGGTTTTTAAGAGCAGAACTATCCTGGCTTAATTGATTGTTTTGCATTTTTTGTTGAGTTGTCTGTTGATTTTGTTGCTGATTCCTTCCCATCATCTCATCAATTTCCTTTTGCATTTGCTGAAAAGAATCTTGTGAGTTTTGCGTTTGTTGAGGCTGTTGATAGTTCTGTGAAGTAAAGGATTGTCTATTTTCTTGATTTTGTTTTTGATTATCTTGAGAAACAAAATGAATCTTTATTCCTTCAATATTAACTGCTTTTGTTTCTTTATCAGAATAAACAAACTTAAGACTTATTGATAAAGTTGAAGGATTATCAGAAGTTCCAAAATTTAGATTTTGTACGCTCTTGCCATTTTTAATCGAGAATGATGTAGATTGAGAATTAGATGAAGAAAAGTGCATGCCCCCTTGATTTACCTCTTGAGTATAAGTGTAACTTAACATGCCGCCTATCTGTTTTCCATAAGTGTTTTCGATTTCTAAAGGAATTATAGCATTTTCTCCCACCTTAAAATAATACTCTTTTTGATTTAATGAAAATTTTATATTTTCTGAAGAAAACAAACCTGCATTTACTACAGTCAAGTTTAAAATTACAAACAAGAACAATATGCTTAATTTTTTCATTGTATCACTCTCTTACCTCCATATCTTAAATACATCTCTATGAATAATACTATCAAGGCACCTAAGAAAAACCAGTCTTTTATATTAGTCTCTTCTTTTTCTCTCTTTATGTCCTTGCCAATGTTACTGTAAATCTCATCAAGTGTCTTGCTGTCTACTGATTTAAAATACTTTCCTCCCGTCTCTGTTGCTATTTTTTGTAATGTAGCCTCATCAAGCTCTGCATACTGAGGATTACCAAACCAGTCATATCCTAAAACAACCTTTCCATTCGACCCTAAACCAATAGTATAGACCTGTATCTTGTTCTTTTTTGCAAATGCTATTGCTTCATCAGGAGATATCACTCCAGCATTATTGACCCCGTCACTCAACAAGATAACGACCTTCTTTTTGTTTGGAACAGAACTTGCCATATCAATTCCCAGAGAAAGACCATCACCAATAGCAGTCTGTCCTTGTTTTGGTGAAATATCCCTTAATTTTTCAATCACCTTGTCTTTGTAAGGTGAAAGATATGCAGCAGTAGTTGCTCCTGATTCGAATATCACAATCCCTGCATTATCCTTCTCTTTTAATGAGTTTAATAATGTCTCAGCTGACTTCTTAGCAGCCTCTATCCTGCTTGGTTGATAATCGTTAGCCTGCATGCTTCCAGATACATCTAAAACCAACACTACATTAACTCCCTCCTTAGTTTGCTTTAATGGGATATGAGGATTAGCAAAACCCACTACCATAAGGGCAATAACTCCTAAGGATAAATAAAAAAGTATGTCATTTCTTCTCGATTTTTTAGTATCTCCTAACGCTGATTTTACAAAAGAAATATTTGAGAACTTAATAGCTTCATTTTTCTTCTTTTTCTTTATATAGATATAAATATAAAATATTACTGGTAAAAATAATAAAAATAATAAAATAAATGGATTTGAAAAACCAGCCATTTTATCTAACACTCCTTAATTTTCTAATTTTAAAAAATTTCTTTAATGGTTTTTCATAACTTTCATCTGTAAATAATTCTAAAAAGTCAATTTTGTATTTTTTAAAAATTTTATTGATCTTTAGATCATTTTCTTGAATAAGCTCATAATACTTATTTCTAAAATTAATATCAGAGGTGTCTAAAAGTATCTGCTCGCCAGTTTCTTCATCTTCTAATTGTACATACCCTATATCTGGAATTTCTTTTTCTCTTTTATCTGAGATTTTAATTGCAATTATATCGTTTCTTTTTTTTAGAATTTTCAAAGGCTTAGTAAAATCACTAGTTAAAAAATCAGAAATAAGAAATATTACTCCCCTCCTCTTTATTATCTTAGAAACTGATTCTAATGAGTTTTTTAAATCAGTATTTTTTGCTTTTGGTGTAAAAGAAATAATTTTAGCTAATAGCTTTAAAATATGTTTTCTACCTTTTTTTGCTGGAATAAAAAGCTCAATATTTTCAGTTATTAAAAATAACCCGACTGCATCGTTATTTTTAAGTGCAGAAAACATAAGGCTTGCAATAATTTCAATTGACTTTCTTTTTTTCTCAATAGTATTCCCAAAGCTTATAGAACCAGAGATATCCAACACAAAATAAATTCTTAAATCTCTTTCTTCTATATTATTTTTCACATAGGGTTTATTAAATCTTGCTGTAACATTCCAGTCAATACTCCGAATATCATCACCAAGATAGTACTCTCTTATTTCTGAAAACTCAACACCTGAACCCTTGAAAACTGAATGGTAACTTCCTGAGATAAGCCCGTCAACTAACTTTTTTGTGCTTATTTCTATTTTTTTTACTTGCTGTAATATCTCTTTCATTTTCTAATTTTTTCATTTGATACTAAGGGACTTTTATTTTATCTAAAACTTTTTTTATAACTTCTTCGGTTGTTATATCTTCTGCTTCTGCCTCATAAGTTAAAATTATCCTATGTCTTAATACATCGAAAGCAATTTCTTGAATATCTTCTGGTTTTACATACCCTCTTCCATTGATTAATGCATTTGCTTTTGCAGCCAAAATTAACCATAAAGAAGCTCTTGGGCTTGCACCATACTCAATATGGCTATCTACATCTATCTTATATTTTTGAGGATTTCTTGTTGCATCAACAATTTCAGATACATATTTCTTAATTTTTTCATCAGCATATATATTTTGATTAAACTTCTGAATTTCTATAATTTTATTAGAATCTGTAATTTTTTCTGTTTTTAGGTTAATGTTTTCTGTAAACCTGTTAATAATCTCTTGTTCTTGTTCTATATTTGGATAAGAGATTAGAACTTTAAACATAAATCTATCAATTTGTGCTTCTGGCAGCTTATAAGTTCCTTCGCTTTCAATAGGATTTTGAGTTGCTAATACCATAAATGGCTCTTTAATCTTAAAGGTTTCCCCTTGAATACTCACTTGCCTTTCTTGCATAGCTTCAAGGAGTGCAGACTGAACCTTAGCAGCAGCTCTATTTATTTCATCTGCCAAGATAAAATTTGCAAATATAGGGCCTTTAACTACCTTAAAATTTCCTTTCTCGTGTTCATAAATTTTAGTGCCAATTATATCTGCAGGTAATAAATCAGGAGTGAATTGAAGTCTGACAAACTCGGCATTTATAGTATCTGACAATGTTTTTACAAGCAGTGTTTTTGCAAGACCTGGGACTCCCTCAATTAAAATATGTCCATTAGCAACAAGCCCTATTAAAAATTTTCTTATAACCTCTTCTTGACCGACTATTGTCTTTAAAATCTCCTTTTCTATTTTATTTAGAACTTTTGAATATTCCTCAGCTCTTTTATTAAATTTTTGAATTTCTACATTCATACTTTTTCTTAAAAATTTTTAATTTTTAAACTTTATGAAGTTTATTTCTCATCCTTAACTTCATATTCTGCGTCAATGGCTTCATCATTGCTCTTTTTCTTATGATTTCTTGTATTGCCATTTGATTTATCTTTACCTACTTCATGGTTTTCTTTAGCATGCTCATCTGCATATTTCTTTGCTGCTTCTTCATAAAGTTTTGTTGAAGCTTCCTGCATTGCTTTTTGAAGTGTTTCAGTTTCTTTTTTAATATCTTCAAGATTATCTTTCTTTAAAACTTCTTTTGCAGTTTTTATTGCTGATTCAACTTTTTCTTTTTGGTCTTTGCTTAATTTATCTCCTGATTCTGATATAACTTTTTCACATGAATAGATTAAAGAATCTAAGCTGTTTTTTGCTTCTATTTTTTCTCTTGTTTTTTTATCTTCTTCTTCATGCTCTTTTGCTTCATTCATCATCTTTTGAATATCTTTATCTGATAATTTTGTAGAGGCAGTAATCTGCATTTTTTGCTCTTTTCCTGTTCCTAAGTCCTTTGCACTTACATTTAAAATTCCATTAGCATCAATATCAAAAGTCACTTCTATTTGAGGAACTCCTCTTGGTGCAGGGGGGATTCCTAAAAGGTTAAAGTTTCCTAAACTAACATTATCTTTTGACAGGGGTCTCTCACCCTGTAAAACATGAATTGTTACTGCATTTTGAAAATCTGCTGCTGTTGAAAAAATCTGGCTTTTCTTTGTTGGAATTGTTGTGTTTCTCTCAATTAAAGGAGTCATTACTTCTCCAAGAGTTTCAATACCTAATGTTAATGGAGTAACATCTAATAAAACAATATCCTTAATATCTCCAGCCAGAATGGCTCCTTGGATTGCAGCTCCGAGTGCAACACATTCCATAGGATCTACTCCTCTTTCAACTTTTTTTCCTACTTTTTCTTCAATAAACTTCTGAACTATTGGCATTCTTGTAGGACCGCCAACAAGAATTATTTTTTTAATATCTTCTTTTTTCAAATTTGCATCTTTTAATGCTTGTTCAACAGGATGTATGCATCTTTTAATTATCGGTTCTATTAACTGCTCTAATTTTGATCTTGATAATTTTAAAACTAGATGTTTAGGTCCTTTATTTGTAGCAGTTATGTATGGCAGATTAATTTCTGTTTCTAAAACAGTTGATAACTCTATTTTAGCTTTTTCAGAAGCTTCTCTAATTCTTTGCATCGCAGTAGAATCTTCATCTAAATTAATTCCTTCTTGTTTTTTAAATTCATCAACAACCCATTTGATAATAGACTCATCCATATCTGTGCCACCTAATTGGGTGTCTCCAGAAGTAGATAATACTGTAAATGTTCCATCACCAAATTCCATGATAGTTACATCTAATGTTCCTCCACCTAAATCAAATACAAGAATCTTATGCTCTCCTTCTTTATCTAAACCATATGCCATTGATGCTGCTGTTGGTTCATTTACTAATCTTACAACATCTAGGCCTGCAATTTTACCAGCATCCTTTGTTGCTGTTCTTTGGTTATCATTGAAATAAGCAGGGACAGTAATAACTGCCTTATTTACAGGTTCTCCTAAAAATGCTTCTGCATCTCTCTTTATTTTCTGTAAAATATAAGCTGAAATTTGCTGAGGAGTATATTCTTTTCCATGAATTTTATACTTAAAATCAGTCCCCATTTTTCTTTTAGCTTTAATTACTGTTCCTTCTGGATTTGAAACAGCCTGTCTTCTTGCAGGCTCTCCAACTAATAATTGTTCATCTTTTGTAAATGCTACAATAGAAGGAAACATTTTTCCTGCAACAGTAGCTCCTTCTGCTGATGGGATTATAGTAGGTTTTCCACCTAAAACAACAGCAGCTTGGCTATTGCTTGTTCCCAAATCAATTCCTATAATTTTTTCTTTTGCCATTTTAAATTATTTATATTATTTTGAATTTAATTTTTTAGTAGATAATATTCCAATTGCGATCATTGACAAACTGCCTAATATATAATAATTATGAATATTAAAATTTAAACCCGCTATTATAAATATACTTGGTAATAAAATCATTACCATTAATATTTTCATTGTTTCAATATAATTTTTTAATTTTTTTGCCATTTTTATTTATCCTTATTTTCAGATTTATTTTCTGTTTTTAAATTTTGCCTATAATCTTTTTTTGAAACTTTAACCTTGCTTGTCCTTATAACTTTTGATTTTAAAGTATATCCTTTTTGAATTTCTTCAATTACTTCATCTTCATTATGTTTGCTTAATTCTTTGCATAATACCTCATGAAATTCAGGATTAAATTGTTTGCCTAATGCTTCAATTTCTTTTAATCCTTGATTCACAAGTATATCAAAAAATTTCTTTTTGAGTGTCTGCAATCCTCTTTTATTTTCTCCTTCTGCTGATATTTTAATTGCTGCATCAAAGTCATCTAATATAACGATTAATTCTTTGATTAAAGTTTCATTAGCTAATTTTATAATTTGTTCCTTTTCCTTATCAAATTGCTTTCTATAATTATCAAAATCAGCTTGGAGATATTTTAATCTACTTAACCTTTCTTCTGCTAATTTATTTGCCTTTTCTAATTTTTCTCTTAATTCATCTGTTTCATTTTTAACTTTCTTTTCTTCTTTTATTATCTTTTCACTTTCCTGCTTTATTTCTCCAGCTAACTTTTCTATTTTTGACTTGTTTATTTTTTCTTTGTTCATAGTAATATGATTATGAAATATTAAAATAAAAAATAAAAATTATTCAATTTCTATTTTATTTTTCTTCTGACTTTGAGTCTTTGGAATAGTTACTTCTAAGACTCCGTCTTTATACTTTGCTTTAGCTTTTTCAGGAATTACTTCACTTGGCAGAGCCATTGTTCTATAAAATCCTCTATAGCTTCTTTCTTCTCTGTAAAAGCCTTTTTTCTCGACTTTAGCTTCTTGTTTCTTTTCAACTTTGACTTCTATTTTATCAGGGGTTACATTAAGCTGGATGTCTTTTTTATCAATGCCGGGCATTTCAAACTTAGCAATTACTTCTTTATCTGTTTCTTCTAAGTCTGTTAAAGGGCTTCTCATCATGCTAAGTGCTCCTTTATTTCCTGTGTAATCTGGCAGAGCCTTATAGCTTTCACTACCCCAAAAATCAGTAAAGCTTCTGTCAAGTTCTCTTTGAAGCCTTCTCATTTCGTCAAATATGTCATCAAACATTTTATTTTTACCTCCTTTCATTGTTTAAATTATTATAGCCTCCGTTACTTTGTCTTTTTTATCTTCGAAATCAGCAACCAATGCTTCGGTTGTTAAAACTAAACCTGCTATTGAAGCAGCATTCTGAAGAGCATTTCTAACAACTTTTGTTGGATCTATTACACCAGCTTCAAACAAGTCCTCGTATTTGTCTTTTTTAGCATTGTAACCATAATTTTTAATTTTAGAATCTTTAACTTTAACCAAAATTTCTAAGTCTTCTCTGCCTGAATTTCTTGCAATTTGTCTAATAGGCTCTTCTAAGGCCTTTTTTAATATTTCTAAACCGACCTTTTCATCATTTTCCAAATTTATTTCATCAAGAATAATTTTTGATCTCAAAAGAGTTATCCCTCCTCCAACCACTACCCCTTCTTCAACAGCGGCTTTAGTTGCATTTAATGCATCATCAATTCTTAATTTCTTTTCTTCAAGTTCAGTTTCTGTTGTTGCACCAACTTTAATCACAGCGACACCTTTTCCAAGTCTTGCTAATCTTTTCTTTAGTTCTTCTTTTTTATAATTTGAATCAGTATTTTTTACCTGGCTTTCAATTGTTTTCTTTCTTTTATCCAAATCTTTTTTCTCTCCTTTTCCTTCTATTATAGTTGTTTTTTCATTATCTATTTTTATTTTTCTTGCTGATCCTAGCACATCCTCAGGATTCACATTGTCAAGCTTCATACTTTTATCTTTAGTTATGACTTTCGCTCCTGTTAAAATTGCAATATCTTCTAAGATTTCTTTTTGTTCATCTCCAAATCCTGGTGATTTAACTGCGCAAACCTTAAGAGCCCCTTTAAGTATGTTAATTATCAATGCAGTTAATGCTTCTCCCTCAACATCATCAGCTATTATCAATAATGGTTTTCCTTCTTGTGCAATCTTTTCTAAATAAGGTATTAAAGTCTTCATAGAACTTATTTTATCATCTGTAATTAAAACATATGGATCTTCAAGTTCAGAGATCATTCGTTCCTGATTTGTTGCCATATATGGAGAGATAAAACCTTTATCAAATTGCATTCCTTCAACAACTTCAAGTGCAGTTTCAATACTCTTACCATCTTCAACGGTTATAACTCCTTCTTTACCTACTTTTTCCATTGCTTCAGCAATTAAGCCCCCTATTTCTTCGTCGTTATTAGCAGCAATAGAAGCAACTTGCGAGATCATATTTTTATCAGCTACAGGAACACTTTCATTTTTAATAGTCTCGATTACCCTTGCAACTGCTGTATCAATTCCTTTTTTAATTTCAATAGGATTAGCCCCGGAAGTTATATTTTTCATGCCTTCTTTAATTATTGCTTGACCTAAAACAATTGCAGTAGTTGTGCCATCACCAGCGTCATCCTGAGTTTTTGCAGAAATTTCTCTAATCATTTTTGCGCCCATATTTTCAAATTTATCTTTTAATTCTATTTCTTTGGCGATAGTTACTCCATCGTTAGAAACAAGAGGAGAATGTCGGTCTAAAATAACGGTTCTTCCTTTAGGGCCAAGAGTAACTTTAACAGTATTGGCAACTTTATCAATACCTTTAACTAATGCTTGTCTTGCATTTTCTCCATAGATAATTTGTTTTGTGTCTGACATTTTAATCCTCCACTTTTGCTACTATATCTTTAAATTCAACTATTACATATTTTTCATCTTCTATCTCAATATCTTCATGACTATATCCGCTGTAAATAACTTTATTTCCTTTAATCAATGGAAGTTGTTTTCCGTTTTTGTCTGTTCCAATTTCTTCTACAATACCTTGCTTTTTCTCTTCATCAGATTTAGGTAAATATATTCCTGACTTTGTTTTCTCTTCTTTTGTCTTTTCTATTTTGATCAAAACCCGTTCTCCAATTGGTTTGATTTTCATTGTAAATTTATGAAAGCATAAATAAAAGCGAAGGAATACTAAAGAGCTGTTCCTTGGCATTTACAGCGAAGGAGTCTCATAAAGTATTCCTTGCTATAATCTTATGCATTACATTTAATCCTCCTACTTTGCTTTTTTAATTGATGGAGGCACTAAAATAAGCTTAATATTTCTGATCGGAAAGCTCATTTCTATTAACCTCCGCTTTTTTTGTTTTTATTAATTTGTATAATTAATTGTCTTATATATACTTTTTTTCCTATTTTGAATTAAAAAAGATACTTTTTATAATTTATTCGTAATATTTAAATACAATTAGTATCCTTATTATTAAATGTTAAAGCTAACTTCGAGGGAAAAGCAAGTTCTTATAGAACTAATGAAAAACTGCAAAACTTCAGATCAAGAGATAGCTAGAAGACTAAAAACATCCAGACCTACAATTTATAAAATTCGAGAGAGACTTGAAAAAGAGGGGATAATTAAAGGTTATGCTCCGCTGGTTAATTTCGAGAAATTGAATCTAAACCTACAAGCAGTTATTCTCTACAGATGGAGAGATTATTCAAAAACAGAAGAGTTAAATAAAATAATTAAGTTTATTAAAAATTTACCTGAAGTAGTTCTTTTTATTAAAGGAGAGGGAATGGGAAGTAAAACCGACCTGATAATTTCTATTCATGAAGATATTAAAGATTATGAAAGATTTATAAGAAAATTAAAATTTGAATGGAAAGATAATGTTGAAAATGTTGAAGTATTTCTATCATCAGTAGATGGTATATCAAAAGGTTATGATTTAAGTTCTCCTGTTTTAAATAAGATAAGTGAGAAAATAATTTATTCAAAATAGATTATTCCAACTTATCCATATTTCCTCTAATTCCTTTAAGTTGAGATATAGCCATTTGCAATTGATTATGAAAATCCTCTTTCATTTTATCCTGATCTTTCTTTAGATTGTCATATCTCATTGTAACAAGCTTTGTAATCTCTTTTTGTTTTTCTATTTCAAATTCCATTTTTCTTAGATTACTTTGATAGACTTTTGCTTTAGGTTTATTTCTATCCAAAGCTAAATAATTGATATATCTATCAATAATTCTCGATGAGGGTTTGTGTCCTAGTCTGGCATTGACTTCATCATGGCTCCAACCTTTCTTTAGTAAGTCACAAGCCATTGATGACCTTAGGTCTTTCCATGTAACAACTTGTCCAGCAGGAAGACATCTAGCTCCTGATTTCTCAACAGCCCTTCTTAAGAATATGCATGCATATTTCATACCAAATTTGAATAACCTATCTTCTCTATAATATTCACTTAATTTTCTTCCTCTGATGTATTTATTAGAAATCTGTTTGTAACTTGGTTTTAGATTATTTAAAACAATATCTAAATAATTTACAGTTTCCCTATAATTTGTAAATTCCGATCTTGGAGTCCTACTTCTCTTTAATTTGTCCTTACTTAAGATAATCATATATTCAGGTTCATTAGTATCTTTATTGATTTGTTTTATAATGTCTTTTTTCTCTAGTTCTAACAGCGAACCAATATTCTCGCCAATATCAAAAGCGAGCCATAGAAGACATCTTTGTTCTGGTGTAATAACACAATCAACTATTTTTCTAAAAGTTTCTTCTTCAATAAAACGAACTTCATTATTAAATATCCTTCCTCTTATTGAAAACTCTTCTATTACTTCTTTAGCTATATGACTTTTACCAATCATAGCAAATAACTTACCCTGAAACATTTGATAATATAAACTTCTGTCCTTAAACCTCTGACCATGCTTATTAACAATCTTCCCATCTTCTAAATCGTCAATAACTTTCTTTATTTCTTCATCACTAAGTTCAGCCCAAGCCTTACCCTTAAACCACTTATTCAGATTCTTCATTCTGGTTAGATAATGGCTTAAAGTTTTAAACGAACGTTCATCAACTTCAGTTAATCCTTCTTTTCTTTTTAATTTATATTCCTCAAACTCAAAGAATTTTTGTATAAGCTCTTTATTTTTAGAATTAAAACTATCGCTTTCTAAAAGCTCTTTTTTGTTCCTAAAATATCTCTCTTTAAATGTCATAGATATTATAACAACATGTAGTTTAAATATTTAACTATTGTTGATTGGAACAAATATGATCTATTATGTGTAAACGAGCCGTTTGAACCCCTAGACTATGGGACCGTTTCGCGTTCCCAAACCCTCATCTCTCACGAGACTTCGGACTTTGGGATCTTATATTGATAGAAATGAATGGTTTTTAAAAGTTGTCAAGAATCCACAATCAAAGTGGCGAGCATAACCTGATTCTTGAGCACACAGGATTTGCGAGCAAATGCTTGATGCGCTAGAATATTGCTGAGAACAGCCTAATTGCATCTGCGATGATGAAACCTAAAGCCCCGAGAATTAAAATACCGATAGCGGAGACCTTAGAGACTGTCTTGAATTCCTCTCCTGAAGGCTTTTTCAGGATATGCCAAACTCTTTTTGACTGAATTGCGAAGGATTTTAACCTTGAAGTCAAGGTAACTTTTGGTTGCGAGGGTTGTTGATTGTCCATATTGGTTTTAGAAATGCGTGTTTTATAAACTTATTCTTCAAAGAAATCTATACCTAGCTCTTCTCCTAGGGTGCCAGAGTTGTCAATTGAAAAGTCGCCTGCGCCAATGATTTGAGAACTTTTTACACCGGTTATTATGAGAAGGACTTTCATTGTGTTTTCCATATCAGGAGAGATTTGAGCACCGGAGATTATTTTTGCGTCCGGAGAAATTTTTGAGCCAACTATTTCCATGACTTTTTTGTACTCATCTAAAGACATGTCGTTTCCGCCTATGATGTTTACGAGAGCACCACTGGCGCTTGTCACGTCAACATTCAGGAGAGGATTGTTGAGGGCTTTTTCTACCGCATCACGAGCCCTTTCTGTTGAATCTGATTCGCCTATGCCTATCAAGGATACTCCGCCATTGCTCATTACGGTGCGAACATCGGCAAAATCAAGATTGACCAGGCCCGATTTAGTGATTAATTCTGTTATGCCTTTGACTGCATTTGTTAGAATTTCATCTGCGACTTTAAAAGCCGTATGGATTGGCAAGTCAGGAGCGATTTCCAAAAGCTTGTCATTCGGAATAACAATTAAAGTGTCAACAATTGAGGCTAATTTTTCCAAGCCATCTTGGGCATTTTCTATTCTTTTCTGTCCTTCAACAGTAAATGGCAAAGTTACAACGCCAACAACGAGAGCGCCAACCTTTTTTGCAACGTCGGCTACAACTGGAGAGGCCCCAGTTCCAGTTCCCCCGCCTAATCCGCAGGTTATGAAGACGAGGTCGGACTCGCCGATTTTCTTTTTAATTTCTGATTCTGACTCTTTTGCTGCTTGCTCTCCGATTTTTGGATTTGAGCCGGCGCCCAAACCCCTAGTTAATTCTTTTCCTATGAGAATTTTTGCGTCCACATTTGTGTAAAGCAAGTCTTGAGCGTCAGTATTAATGGAGATAATCTCACAGCCTTTAATTCCTATTTCTTTCATCCTGGAAACTGAGTTACCGCCGCCGCCGCCACAGCCGACTACTTTAATCCTTGTTGTTTGTTTTTGAATTAAAGATTCCAGTTCTTCATCTATATCTAAATGAGATTCACCGCCTTTTTCAATTTTTAATGCGCACATGTCCTTTTCAAGCCAGAAATGTTTATAAGCATTATTGTGCAATTTTGAAAGGTAAAAAGATAGCCTATAGGCGCAAAGGACTAAATGGGCATTAATGAACTTCTTGAAGATGTGCAGATTATAGCTATAGTTTGCAACCAGTGGGGCGATACAGGAAAGGGAAAGTTTTCTGATTATTTTGCATCAACTTGGGCGGATGTTGTCGCTCGAGGCACTGGGGGAAACAATGCAGGGCATACTGTAGTTGTCAATGGCAAAACAAGAGTGTTTCACCTTTTGCCTGCTGGAATAGTTAATGACGCACAGGGAAAAATTACTGTTCTTGGAAATGGGATGGTGATTGACTTGAAATCCCTTTGCGAGGAGTTGGACGAATTGGACAAGGAAGGCGCAAGTTATCGAAACTTGATAATCAGCAAGGACGCTAATGTTATTATGCCTCATCATATATTGTTTGACAAGGCTCGAGACAAGTCCCAAAAGGCGGGCGGTGTTGGCTCTACTGGAAGAGGAATCGGGCCCTGCTACACCGACAAAATCGCAAGACGAGGTATTACTTTAGGAGATTTTTTTGATAAAAATAAACTTGGAAAGAAAATTGACAAGCAACTTGAGTTTTACTCTTCATTTGGATTAAAATGCGATGATATCATTTTGGAGGCGGAAAAATATTTTGAGCGGATTAAGGTTTATGTTAAGGATTCTGTTTCGGAGATGCATAAATTCAAACGAGAGGGAAAGAAAATATTGATAGAAGGCGCTCAAGGATTATTACTTAGCATTGAGCATGGAACTTACCCTTATGTGACTTCTTCAGATTGTTCAATAAATGGAACAGCAGCTGGAGTTGGCTTTTCTGCGGGAGATGTTGATTTAACATTAGGAATAGTCAAGTTCCCATTTATGACAAGAGTTGGCGCAGGGCCATTCCCAACAGAATTTGGGGGCGAGCTTTCTGAAAAATATTGCGCTGAGGAAATCACTAAGAAAGATGAATTGAAAAAATACGGGATTGCGTTTTCTGAAAATAACGGAAAGCTTTCTTATAATGCGAACAGTGAGAATATTAAGGAGATGATGAACTCGGAAGATGAGTTTGTCTGCGGAATCGGAGTTCGCCTTGCTGCCGGAGAGTATGGCGCTACGACAGGAAGACCGAGAAGAACAGGATGGGCTGATGCAGTCGCAGGGAAATATGGAGTCGGAATCAACGGGCAGTTGATGATTTTGACAAAAGTTGATTCAATCTCGGGAATGAAAAATTTCAAGATTTGCTTTGGATATGAAACTCCTTCTGGGGCGAGTGAAGACTTCTCAAAAGACGAGAGCTTTTTGAGAAACGCCAAACCGATTTACAGAGAGTATGATGGCTATGGCGACATATCCAACTACAAGGAATTTTCAAAACTGCCGGAAAGCTTGAAGGCCGCCATTGGAGATTTTGAGAAATTTACCGGCGGAAAGGTAGCGATAATTTCTGTCGGCGCGGAAAGAGACCAGACGATTGTTGTTGATTGACGAATTTTTAATAAGCCTATTATGAATAAAATAATTTCGTTTATTGGAAGTAAGATAACTATTGGCGGATAAATTGCTGCATCTTTTTTGCTATTGAATCAATTACTTGTTGAAGATGTGTTCTATGAATCTAATTTAGAAAGAAGAGAGAAACCAAAAGACAATGCAGGATCAATAAAGGTTTAGAGAAAAAAATTTGAACTGAAATTAATGCTTGTTATTATCGTGGGAATGATCTTGCTTATGGGCATGTGTGTGCTCATGGCTTTCATGTGAATGTTCGTGATGCTCGTGTCCTTCGTGAGAATGTTCGTGTCCTTCGTGAGAATGTTCGTGATCATGTAAGTGATCTTGTTCATGTTTCTTTTCGCGCTCTTCCATTTCTTTTCTGCGCTGCTCGATTTCTTCCTTAGTCATTTCTTTGAACTCGAGGTCTTTGTTTAGAAGTTTCTTGAATTTTTCTTTGTAAGGATCTATAAATGTTTCTAATCCTTTAGGGAACTTTACTGCTATTGCGGTTTCTTTAATCTCAAACTCAGGAAGGAAGCCGAAAAGCAATTTGAAAACGGTTTTAACTCTCTCAGTTTCATCTGTGACTTTTTGACTAATTGTGAATTTATATTTTATTTCTTTTCCAGACAAAGGGTTGTTAAAATCGACAGTAACTCTAGCGCCAGAGACTGCAATAATTTTTACAGCTTGATTATCTAAAGCCAAGACCATCCCAGGATAAGGATTAACTTTTTGGGCTGTAAATTGAGCTAATGGTACAACACGAATTAGATCTTTGCGTCTCTCTCCAAAACCTTCATTGTGCGAGAACGTGACTTCGTACTCCTTCCCTATTTCTTTGTTTTCGAGGGCTTTGTCGAGGCCTGTTACAACTTGACCTTCGCCAATTATGACAACAAGTTTTTCAGGCTTGGCTTTAGGATGTAATTGTTTCAAGTCGGACTCGATATTTGAATCAAACATATTTCCATTTCCGTATCCTGTAAATTTGATTTCAATGAAGTCTCCTTTTTGTGTTATTTGATTTGTCATTTTTGTAAATCTGAAATTGAGTTTAAATAGTTTATTAGGTACTACGATTAGAATTTTTTTGATAGATATTTCAGAAATTAGAAGAAATGAAATCGCTTTCATATGTTTTTACTGTTCAAGTAGTCAAAACTATGAAGAGAGATTTTTGAAAGGGTTACAAGAAGTAAGAAGAATAATAAGAGGCGTGCATCCTTTCTCTCAAATTACCAGAGAAATAGATTCCTGCTATCAAGATGGATATTGTCTAAGCGATAAACAAATAGTATATTATTAATTACAAACAAGAGAAGGAAAATTACTTTGTGCAGGAAAATGCTATCCTTTTCCGGATATTCTTTCCTGTCCTAGATTTAGGGCTGTTAAATCTGCCTGTTCAGATGCTATGAAAATAATTTTAGGATAGAACATTATTTGATGAGAATATATTTAAACCATTTGAACTTAAGCTAATTATGAAGAGGGATAGAGCAATAGGTATTTTTGGAATTTTCGGGATTTTATTTTTAAGCGCCTTTGTTTTGATTTTAATATTATCATATTTAAATTCTCAGGTTTTTTTTGCTCCAACAAGTATTTCTGCTGAAAAACCAACTTTACAGGACCAGTGTACTCAAACAAAAAGCGGCGCTTACACAGGCCAGGGATGCCACGCGGAATGTGTTCCAGACTCAAAGGGAAATAGCGTTTGCACTAAAGTCCCAGGTCCCGGAGTGGACACCTGCACACCTGTTGGAGCATATTGTAAAAGCCCCTATGTGTGTACTGATAATGATGACGGACAAGATTTTTTTGAAGACAGTTGGGTTCATGTTACGTTACATGGCGATGAAACAACAAATTTTATTGATCATTGTATTTCAGATGAAATTCTTTTGGAATATTATTGCACCACTCCGGACGCGTCGGTAGCATCCGGAGTTTATCAAAACTGTTCGAATGTTGGCGCAGGTTATGGTTGTTCAGGCGGAAAGTGCGTTCCAGCAGAGCAGGTGGCTCAGTTTCACTGCACAGACACAGATGGCGGATATGATGCATTTACTCCTGGAACAGTTACTGTTACTAGAAATGATGGAGTGCCTCCGGTAACCTATACTGATTATTGCCTTCCAAATAATGTGCTTGTTGAAAATATCTGCCTAGGTTCAGGGGGCTCACAGTACGCCGATAGTTATCAGCTAAACTGCTCACGTCTTGGAAGCCATCAATGCACACAAGGAAAATGTTTGGTTTATGAAAGTTATATTCTAGGTATTAGTTTTCAAGAGCCGAATGAATACCTAGGTCCGGTAAGAGTTAATGATTATACACATCATACTTATCCTTGCGGCTTAGGAATGAAAGTAGGAGACAGTTGTTATATTGGAAGGTCCATCTTAAAATTAACTAACTTTTCTGGAGATTTTTTTGCCGGTCATCAGAATTATGCTTCTGCAGAGATTGCTTCAATTCCTTCCTCTTCTAATCAAGGAGTTTTCAATAAACTTTTTGACCAATTTGGAAATTATATAATGTTGCCGACTGCAGAACAGTTTCCTATGAATAACATAAGCATAAAGATTTATAATATGTCAGGACAGATTATTGCTAATTATGATTATGGGATAAACTTAACAAGTATTTCTTTATTGGAGGAACTGCCAAGCTCCAACTATGGCCAACCTGATTTGTATGGGTTTGCTTTTGATCTTAGTTATCTTTCCGTGAGAGTAATTAGCCCTAATTCTACTCAAAGTATTCTTCCTTTGTACTATGCTGGATCAGATATTAACTATAATTTGGCATTTCAAGGAACTGGAAGCAGCTCAATTTCTCGTCTTAGTGTCTCCAACACAAGTAATTTGACTTATTCCCAATTAAGCAGCCACATCGGGGATAAGAATTTAGTTCTTTCGTATTCGAACTTCTAAAAACGCCCTGCGGAAACTTTTATAAATCCTCTTTTACAAGGATTAAAATGGTTTTAAGAATAATTAACGCGACAGAAGCAAAGCCAGGAGTTATAATTTTGGCAGATGGAGAAGCCTGGCAGGTAATTTCAAATGACATTTCAAAATCTGGAAAGCATGGCGCTTCGAAGTGCAGAATTATGACAAGCGGAGTTTTCAATGGAAAAAAGAAGATTATTACTTGTCCTGGAAGCGAGAGATTTGATGTGCCTAATGTTGAGAAAAAAAGATTTCAAGTGTTAAGCGTTGGAGAGACGACTGTTTCCGCGATGGACTTGGAAACCTATGAGACAGTTGACCTGGCTTTTGCCGAGGAATTGAAAGAACAATTAGCGCCTGAGAAGCAAGTTGAGTGCTGGGATGTTGAGGGAAAGAAAGTTGTAATGAGGGTTTTGAACTAATGAGAACATCATCTGATATTAATCGATTTTTTAGAAATTATAGAGAAAGGATGTCACGGCAGAATTTTGGATATAGGGTTGTTCCTAGAACTGACAGGCGCGGAATTCAAGAGCCCGAATTTCGTCTTGATTTTTACACATTTAGTGAACCTATGGCAGTCAGAAATGTGGAGTTAAGTAAAACTGCCAGAGCTAACTATTATGTTGCCCTTGCTGCACTTTCTTTTGGATTTCAAGGAGGAAGAGCTTAAATGGCGACTAAAATTCCGGTAGCTCAGAGAAGAATGTTTGAAGGTGTTTTTGTGTGCAAGAATTGCAACAAAAAAATAAGGTCGCAGTCTGTAAGGATAAACGCTGGCAGGGTAAAATGCCCGAAATGCAATGGGCGAGCCTTCAGGCCTGCAAAAAAGAAAAAATAAAATGAGTTTTGTGATATATGACTTGGTTTTTATGGCTGTATTCATAATTGGAGTTGTAATATTTTTGTCAACGAGGAAGAAGGGTTTGCAAAGGCAGGGAATTTTGTATCTATACAGGACGCAACTTGGAGTGAAGTTCATTGACGATTTTGCGAAAAAATATAAAAAGATATTGGGGCCTGTGCAATACCTTGTTATAGCCTGCGGATATTTCCTTATGGTTTCGATGCTTTGGCTGTTGGGAAGAACTACTGTGCTTTATTTAACTACTTCTATTTCCAAATTGATAAAGGCACCTCCAATTGCGCCCTTGATACCTTACTTCCCGCAAATTTTCGGACTGGAAAGTTACTTCCCTCCACTGTACTTTACTTATTTTATTATTGCAATTACTCTGGTTGCGGTTTGCCATGAAGCAGCACACGGGATTTTCGCCAGGTTGCATAAATTTAAAATTCATTCAACAGGATTTGTGTTTTTAGGGCCCATTTTGGGGGCTTTTGTAGAGCCTGATGAGAAGCAAATGGCCAAGGCCAAGAAGATCCCGCAACTATCTGTGCTTGCCGCAGGAACTTTTGCAAATGTACTTTTATTTGTTATTTTCGGATTGCTGATGATAGCTTTTTTCAAGTTTAGTTTTGTGGCTTCTGGAGTGCAGTTCAACAGTTATGCGATAAGCGAAGTTGCGGTAAAAGATGTATTGGTTATCGGAGAGTCTGACCTGAGCGACAAACTTTTTGAGATTAATGTTAAAGGCACGAAGTATTTTGCCGACTCGGAAGCTTTGAAAAATGCGCAAGAGAAGGGTATTGAAAAACTCCTAGTTTACGACAATTCCCCAGCTTTTGTGAACAAAGTCGGACTCGGAGAAGCAATAATCCAAATTGATAGCGAGAGAATTACAAACTATGATGATTTGAAGAGAGTATTAGCAAAGAAGTCGCCTAATCAACAAATAAAATTGAAGACTCTAGTTGTTGAATCCCAAGGCGGAAGTGTAATTGAAGAGAAGAGCTATGATCTTAAGATGGGTGAGAAAGATGGGAAGGCCTTTCTAGGAGTTGGATTTTTGCCTCCAGACACCCAGGGCTTTATTGGCTTCCTGTACAGCAACACTTTGGCAAAAGTAAAGCAGCCGCTGACATTTTACGAATCTAAAATCGGAGAATTTGGATGGTTTGTTTACTACCTACTTTGGTGGGTAGTTGTGATTAACATTCTTGTTGCGCTGTTTAATATGATGCCTTTAAGCATTTTAGACGGCGGAAGATTTTTCTACCTGACTATTGCGGGTTTGACAAGGAGTGATGAGATTGGAAAGAAAGCTTACAAAGCCACGACAATTGTAATTGCAGCGGTGTTCATATTGCTTATGATAAAGTGGGCAATTGGATTTTTTTAGATAAGTATATGGCTTGAAAGAAAAAAATTATTATTTGATTCTTATTTAATGCTAATTTAATAACGTAATTAGTTCAGGAAAATCTTTGAAAGTCAGCTAAGGTACTCAATACCGTTTTTTGTGCAAGCCACTATTTTCACACCGACGGGTATTGCAAGGAGTGCTGAGATAATCGCCATATGCTCCTTGCCAGTGCCGGAAGCAATTGAAAGCGCAACTTCAAAGTCCTTGTTTAACGCCATTTTAAGTTTAGATTCCATCTCGTTTTTCAAGGAGACTAAGTCTGAATCAAAATCTACATTTAAAACTTGAGAAGATTCGTTTGAAGGAAATTCAGTTACAGAGTGGTCCTTAACCAGGATTATTCTTTCTGCTTCGAAACGATTTAATAGCGCCGAAATTTGTCCATAACCAGATTTTTCTTTTCCTATTAGGGCAACGAGGTTCATTTTTACGATAAAGGAGAAGAGTTTATAATGATTGTTATATTTGCTTACTTATGGTAAAGGAATTACCTCTGGCTGAAATAACCTTGAGAAAATATGAGAAGCCGTATGATTCATCCCAAAGAGAACTTGTCAGGAAAGTTTGCTTGTCTTTAGGTTTATTGCAGCCCGGAGACTCGCGTGATATTATAGTAGACATTCTTTTAGTGATGGAAGAAGCGCGGAAAAGCAAGAATTGGCTTTCATCTTTTGAGATTAGAGATAAAGTTGAAGAGTTAAGAAAAAAAAATTCACTTGAGACGAAAGGGCTTGCAGAGAGCAACATAAGAAGGCAATTAAAAAGATTACGCGACGGAATGCTGGCGGACAAGCAGGAAAATAAGTATAGAATTTCTGAGTTCGCTCCACTTTCAGAGACTTTTGAAATTAAAGTTGAAAAGTTTTTAATTCCGCAAACTGTGGAGAGAATCAAGGAGTATCTTTCTAAACTTGAAAAAACATAAAGAAAACCTTAAAAGTCTTGATTTTCTATAAGAGGCATGAAGAGGCCTTTAAAAACTGCTGCTTGGTGTTTTATTTTGTATGTTGCTATTTCTTTAACCAGTCTGCTTATGACTTATTTTTTCAATTACAAAGAAAGCTTTTTTTACAATTTGATTGGGGCTGCAGGAGGAGTATTGTTCGCAGTTTATTTGTATGGTTTTGTTGTTCTTGGAAAAAAGTTTAATTCCCTAATGCTTTTGATAATGGCGTGGATTGGCATTGCCGCAAATTTAGCATTTACTTTGCTCGGAGCATTCAATAATTTCGCGAGCGCTCAGAACATTGATGTGACAAGCATTGCGCCTGCTCAAAATATGGGTCTGATATTAGTTGCTGCTATAATTGCAGTTATCTGGGGTGTTTATTCAATCTTATTTGGGATTGGGCTTATAAGAATTGGGGACAAAGTTGAGAAAGCAAAAACTGCGGGCATTTTGGAAATTGTTGCGGGGGCTACTATGATAATACTTGTTGGAATGGTGATAAAAATTGTGGCTTATGTTTACGAAGAAATAATGCTCTTTAGAGTTTCTGGGAAATTTGAGAAGTAAAGATTTAAATAACCATAATTTCAAATAATAATATCTACTTCTTGCGGTCTTGAAGTAGTGGAACATAAAGAGACAAAATATCTCTAATATTCAACTCCAGCGAAAAATGATATTTATTATCAAAGTCACAACAAACAAGGAAGACAAAGCGATTGAAATGATTAGCGAGAGAGCTTTAAAGAAAAACATTAATATTTATTGCATGGCGCGGCCACATGGGCTTAAAGGATATATAATTCTCGAAGCTGAGGATAAAGAATCTGCAGAAGAGGGAGTTTTTGGATTACAATATGTGAAAGGCATTCTTGGAAAACATGTTGAGTATAAAGATGTGCAGAATATGCTGGAGCCAAAAGTTGAAGATATTAATATCAACATAGGAGACATTGTTGAAATTATTTCGCAAACATTCAAAGGCGAACAAGCGAAGGTTACAAGAATTGACAAAGGCAAGGGAGAAGTTGTGGTTTCTTTGCTAGGGGCTTCAGTGCCAATTCCAGTAACTGTCAAGATAGACAACGTCAAGGTCATTAGGCGCGAGGAAAAGAAAGAGGAAGAAAAAGAAGGAGAGGCTGAAAAGGAAGAAGAATTAACATGGGAGTAGAAATGTTTAAATTGTCTGGTTTTGAGGAGTTGAGATGAAAGTAAAATTAATTGTTGACGGGGGGGCGATGAAGCCGGGTCCAGCCGTTGCGCAGCAACTTGGGCCGATGGGAATTAATCTTGGAAAAGTGATTGAAGATGTTAATAAGGCAACTGCTGGATTTAAGGGGGTTAAAGTCCCAGTTGAGCTTGATGTCAATCCGAAGAACAAGAGCTATGAGATTGTTGTTTTTTCTCCTCCTGTTGCTGAAATGGTGAAGAAAGAATTAGGACTGGAGTCGGGATCTGGGGCAGCTGGAAGCGTTATTGTTGGAAATATCTCGATTGAACAAATTATCAAAGTCGCTATGCAGAAACAGGGAAACTTGCCGACAACTAGTTTGAAGGCTGCTGTTAAACTTGTGGTTGGAAGCTGCGTTTCGATGGGAGTATTAGTTGAAAGCAAGTCTCCAAAAGAAGTTATGAAAGAAATTGTTGATGGGAAATATGATAAAGAGATTAAAGGCGAGAAGACTGAGGTTGCGCCTGAAAAGAAGAAAGAACTTGATGCTCATTTTGCCAGAGTTAAGGCAGAACAAGAAAGGAAGAAGAAAGCTGCTGAGGAGGCAAAGGCTGCTGAGGAAGCTGCTAAACTTGCTGCCCAGGCTGCTGCGGCTGCGACTCCTGGAGCTGCGCCTGCGGCTGGTGCTGCTGCGGCTGGAGCTGCGCCTGCGACGCCTGCGGCTGGGACGAAACCTGAAGCCGGGAAGCCTGCTGCGGGAGCCAAACCAGGGGCTGGAAAAGCTGATGCGAAGAAGAAATAATTCTTTAACTTTTTAGAAAATATATAAATAGTTATACATTATGTTTAAACATGGTAGAAGTTGAACTTAAAGAATGGGGAAATTCAATCGGAGTAATTTTACCTAGTGAGAAACTTAGAAAACTTGGATTGAAAAAAGGAGATAAAGTTGAGATAGAGATTGTAATTAAAAAAAGAATTGATGGATTTGGGATTGCCAAGGGCGCAAAGCGGCTTGAAAGAGAAAAAGATGAGCATGAAGACCTTTGGTAGAGTATATTATTGACAGCTATGCTTGGATAGAATATTTTATAGGGAGCAAGAAAGGCGAGGGGCTAAGGAATCTTTTTTCGAATGGGAAAAATAATTTTTTTACAGTTGAATGTTGCCTGGCAGAAATAAAGGGTTGGACACTAAGAAACAAACTTGATTTTGAAGATTACTATAAAATAATTAGATCAGACTCAGAAATATTAGAGTTGAGTGAAAAAGATTGGATTAGCGCTGCTGAGGAAAAAGCCGTTCAAAGAAAAACTGAAAAAAACTTTAGATTGATTGACGCAACAATTTTAGTAAAACAAAAAGAACTTGATTGCATGATTGTTAGTGGAGATAAGCATTTCAAGAAATTGAAAAATATTGTTTATTTAGAAAATTAAATTATGGAAACCTTGTTCAGAAAGACTTTGGGAGATACTCTGAAAATAAGAGTTTTATAATTCCTGATTGAAGGACGTGAGCTAGTTTACAGCATCAGCGATATTGTGGAAGGCGCTGAAATTGGGAGAACGACTTTGTTTTGAATATTTGGCGATTTAGTTAGGAGCGGGATTATTGTTTTTACCAGGGAGATCGGAAATGCCAGGTTGTACCATTAACTATGAGTAACGAGTTTGTTAAAAGAATGTTTGCTGTTTTTGATGAAGGGATTTTTAGGAAGAGAAAGATTAAGGCTTGAATTGTCGATGCGAGGCGTTATAAAGACCTTTCTGAGAAAATTTTAATAATTTGGTTGCGGAGAAATAAATTTTATAGAACGATAATTTATTAATAATTTATTAATGCAATTCTTTTTATGAATAAAAAAGAAAGATTGATTATTTTAGTTTTTCTTAGTTTTTTCATAGTTTATTTTCTATATTCAGGTATAATAGCAAGTTTGAACTCTGCTGGAACTATAATAAATTCTTCAAATATTCTTTTCATATTATTTATTTTAGCTTTAGTAATTGCGTGGAGCTTTTTAGTTAGAAAAATTTGGCCGAAAATAAATTATTATTTTATTAATGCACTTATACTATCTTTAATTACAATAATCATTGGATTTAGTATTTTCTTCTAGATGTTTAAATCTGAGACTAATCTTACTATTCTACCTCAAATATATTATGAACAACATTACTCTAAAATTAGTTAAAATGGTACAATCAATCCGTTTAATGCTGTAAAATGCTATAGTTTGCTTGGTAGAGAATATTTTTCAAAGTACGACAGATTGGCTGTAATATAACCTTTAACTAATATAACCGCTCTTTATTCAAATTAGAAAAAGTAGATTATTTTAAGTTTACCACTAACAAAAGTTTTGAACCTGCCTCTTCAGTTTCTTGTAAAAAAGACTCCTGCAACTTAGAATTTCGCACAACGGACAACTCTTTGTCATTCTCTTTTAGACCAATATTTACAGAGCTGAATAGCAGTGAAACTCCGGTTCCAGTAGTCTATTGCTTCGAAACAAATTACCTAAGAGACTTGGACCAACTCGAAAAGAAAGAGGAAGATAAAGGATTGTTTATAATTGCAATAATTACTACAGCTTTGCTAACTTTTTGGGGTACATTATATTATGCGAAGAATATTTTAGAAGAGAATCGCCTATAAATTGTTATGAGTTATTTATTATTAAAGCAAGAATTAAGAAAACTATAATTATACCTATAATAAAACCGACTGCCCATCCATCGCTTTGAAAAAACTTCTGAAGAAACCTCCTCCACTTGTATGCACAACTGTTGTTTGTGTGTTGATATTAGAAATTCTTTTTCCCATCATAGTAAGGACTGCTTTAAGTTAAAAAAACTAACCCCAAAATCTTTAAATACCCTGAAAAACAAGAATTTAAGTCGTTGAACTACGTCCCGAGAAAATATATCTATGTTTCGCGGGCAGAACGTAGGAGACAAGATTTAGAATATCTTGACAAAGTCAGGGTTTGCTTAAAATCAAATTAGACAAAAGTTTAGGAAAGCAAGCAAAATGAAGTTACGAGAAGCATTAGCGGAAATAAGAAAGCAAGAACCTAGGAAGTTCGAACAAAGTGTTGACTTAATTGTAAATCTTAAAGGAATTGATTCCAAGAGAGATAATGTCAATGTTGTGCTGACGATTCCTCACAAGATTAAGGAAAAAAAGATATGTGCATTTCTGAATGAAAAATCAAAGAGCATTGATACAATTAGAGAGCCTGATTTTGCCAAGTACAAAGACAAAAAAATGTTGAAGAATCTTGTTAAGGATTATGACTATTTTATTGCGGCTGCCCCGTTAATGCCTAAAGTTGCCACAACATTCGGAAAAATTCTTGGCCCTGCGGGAAAAATGCCGTCTCCACAACTTGGAATTTTAATGCAGGAGAACGAAGCTCAAGTTCAAGCAACTATTGACAAGATTTCCAATTCGATTAAAGTGAGAATGAAGGAAGCGAGCATTAAGGTTGTTGCCGGCAGGGAAAAAATGTCCGATGATGAGATTATTGCTAATATTGAAGCGATTTACAAAGGTTTAGAGAATGTATTGCCAAAGAAAAGAGACAGCATAAAGAATGTTTTGGTCAAGTTAAGCATGGGGGCGCCTATAAAGGTTGAGATGTAATGGGAGAGAAACATAGAACTAAAGAAATTCCTGAAGACAAGAAACTTAGCGTTAAAAAGTTGGCTGAAAGGATGAAAAACTCAAAGACTATATTAATTGCATCGACAAAGGGTTTGCCAGCGTCACAATTTCAAGCGATTAAGACTAAACTTAGAGGCCGAGTTGAAATTTCTGTTGCTAAAAAATCTTTAATTGTTAGGGCTTTTGGCGAAACTGGCAAAGGAACTTTGCAGAACATGAAAGAGCTTCTTGGCGCGGATTTTGCATTGATGTTCTCTGAAATAGATGCGTTCGAGCTTGCTGGTTTATTGCTTGACAGCCAGAGCCCAACAAAAGCAAGAGTTGGAGATATCGCACCTGAAGACCTGTACATTGAAGCCGGTCCAACAGAATTGATCCCCGGCCCTGCGATTTCAGAGCTTGGCGCTGTTGGATTGAAAGTCAAAGTTGAAAATGGAAAACTTGCGATTGTTAATGGAGCGACAATTTGCAAGAAGGGCGATAAAATTAACGAAAAAGTTGCAGGCGTTCTTGGAAAACTTAACATATTGCCGATGAAAGTAGGATTTTTGACTGTTGCAGCATATGACGGAAAGGCTGATGTGATTTACAAAGAGATTAAAATTGACAAGAAGGGCGCGGTTGATGAATTGAGAAACTCTATTGGGAAGGCATTTGGATTTGCAGTCAATGTCGGATACTTCACAAAAGAAACTGTCAAGTACTTTATAGCCAAAGCTGGCTTGGAAGAAAAAGCTTTGGAGAAGAAAGTTGGAGGAGCACAATGAACTATGTAACGCCAGGAGTTTATGGAAGGAGTTTGAACAGAGATCTTCACAGAGCAGGAACAATAAACGAAGATTTGCACTGTTACCTTTTTGAAATTTACATGGGTGCTGTTGCAGAATGTGATGAAGAATTAAAAGAAGAATTGGCTAGGGGTATGATTAGACAACAAGAAATTGGGGAGCGAATTGCCTGGAGCTTTAAGGCTAACAACGGAAATGGAGGAAACGCATAATGGAATATATCTACGGGGCTTTGTTATTGCATAAGCTTGGACAGCCAGTTAACGAAGAAAGCTTGAAGAAAGTTATCAGTGCGACTGGAGCAAAAGTTGATGAAACCAAAGTGAAGAGCTTGATTGCTTCACTTAGCGGAGTTGACATTGCAGCTGAACTAGCAAACGCGAGCGCTATTGCGGCAGCACCAGCGGCTGGACATGGCGGAGCAGCAGAAGCACCTAAGAAAGAAGAAAAGAAAGAAGAAGAAAAGCCGAGCGAATCAGCGGCTGGTCTTGCATCACTCTTCGGTTAATTTTTTGTTTAGTTGTTTACTGAAGAGATTTATTTATTTAGAAATAATTATATTTATAATATCCATATTACAATGAAATTAGTTAAAATGGGTATTCGAACAAATCAAGTAACAACTTCTAATGGTCAGGTTATTAAAGAGGTTCAATTATTCAATGGGGAGTATTATGTCGGAGGGAGGAGAGTAGACCCTGGTGTTTTTTCGTCCCCAGTGGAATATACTGAAAGGCGTCCAATTGGGCAGAGTGTACTGCCTAGATTGTTAGCTACAAGAGCTATAATTTCAATGGACAAGATAAGCCCAAAGTTCATTAAGAAAATTAATGGATATATTGTTGTCGGTTTGCAGAGGATAGTTGCAAGCGAGGGAAGCCTAAATAATGACGATTGGGTGGAACTGCAAAATCATTTTGGAATTTCTCTTGTATACTGTAATTATCGCATAATTAGGAAAAATTCGGCTCTGTTGAAAATCTATATCTCGTTAGAGATATATTGTAAGCTATTGCCTTACAATAAAGTTCAGCTCTAACGTTTCTTAGAATTTTAGCAGAAACATTACTTCCATATTTTCTTTTCAAGGCTGAAAATCCAGATTCAATCAAACTTCTTTGATGGTATTGTTCTTCGGAATAGTTTTTCATTTGTTTTCGTCGGTAAAATCCTCTTCTGACATTCTTTTTTGGCTTGATAATTGTCTGAATTTCATTATCAAAACAATATTCATGAAGCCATTCCGCGTCATACGCGGAATCTCCATACAGCTTTTTTATCTTAACAGATTTCATTAGCTGCCTAACATCCATTATGTCGTGTTTCCTCCTTTCACTGACGGCAATTCCACAAAACTTTTTATTTCTAATGTCAAACAAAGTCGAAAACTTTGCAAAACTTTTTACGGGTTTTGTGCTGTCCATGCGTTTAACATAATGAAACGATGGATTTGTCTTGCTAAATCCAGTTGCATCTATCGCAACTTCAACAGTTTCTCCAGATGTCAGTTGCAATAGTTTTTCCCAAATCCACGACGGTATTCTCTTTCTCATTTTACAGAGTGCCGAATATGTCGGCACTTTCATATCAAACAAATCAAAAAGAAAAACAACTCTTCTGAATGAAAGTTTATTTGTTTCTTTTAAAAGTAATGCAACAACATGCTCAACAAACTTATACTTTTTTGGACCAAAGTGGTGCATATACCTCCCAAAATTTAGTTTTTTTAACAACCGATTAATTTTTCTAATCAGTTTACTTGTTTTTTTCATCTTTGTTCACCTCAATGAACAAGATGGTTCTTGGGTAGATTAATCTTTATCCAAGGACTTTTTCAACAGAGCCGAAAAATTCTAAAGGTTTATAAGTGAATTTTTGTTTCCACAAACAAGCCAACGTGGCAGAGTGGTTAATGCGTCGGTCTTGAGCTAATTGGTAGTACAAGCAAACCGATTCCCTCCGGGGAGCAGAGGTTCGAATCCTCTCGTTGGCGTATTTGAAGTATTCGATTGTGTAAGAAAGTGGCAGGAAAACGCCATTCCTGGCGCTTGTACAATAATCATGAAACAAAAAGAAATTGAAATAAAGAGATTTCCTGGCTCGCTATCCCTGCAGCAAGCTGACGGGGTATTAAACCCAATTTGGAAATAAAAGAAATCAGTAAAAAATAAGTTGAAAAGCTGTGTAAATCTTTAATGGATTTCAGTCCAACTAAATTTTTAACTTGTGGGAATAAGAATAATATTAGGTGATTATACAATAAACGCACCAAATAAGCTTATAATTAAGCAAAAC
>CAYZNI010000003.1:0-58424 GCA_964479755.1 Candidatus Woesearchaeota archaeon | reverse complement strand
GTTTGATATATGTATGAGGAGGTTAGTTTAGTGCGGAATTTAGCTAATCACCTAATATTATTCAAAGATTTTTCTTGTTGAATGTTACAATAAAAGATTATTCGGTTCATAAAGAAGTTAAGAAAAAGTTAATGATGAGTTACAAATTAAGTTATTATGGCTATATTCAAGATAATATTAAAGGTAAATCAACAGCAAAACATCCTTTATGTGACGGAGCAAGAATGAACTGGGATTACTAACTTTAATCAATACTTCAACAACTTTAAATAACTCTAAATCTAATTAGAAAAATGAAAAAGAGAGATGAGTTTTATAATGAGAAAAGAAGGAAGAAATTTAGAGTTACAATTTTTGGCTCGGCAAGAATAAAGAAAAGTGAAAAGATTTACAAAGAAGTTTTTCAGATTGGGAAAATGCTGGGAGTTAGAGGAATTGATATTGTTGATGGCGGAGGACCTGGATTGATGAACGCTGTAAGCGCGGGACACAAACTCGGAAGAAATGGAACTGGAGCGATGGCTATTGGCCTGAATATCAAACTTCCGCATGAGCAAAAAGCAAATAAAAATGTTAATTTGGTCAGGGAGTTTACGAGATTTTCAAAGAGACTTGACAATTTTATGTTACTTTCTAATGCGGTTGTCGTTGCACCTGGAGGTCTTGGGACGTTGCTTGAATTGTTTTACACATGGCAGCTTGTTCAGGTTGAACAGATCGAGAGCATTCCAGTAATACTTTTAGGAAATATGTGGCATGGCCTCATAAAATGGATGGAAGAAAATCCGCTGAAGAGCAAGTATTTTGAGAAGAAAGATATGCACGCTATCTTTGTGGCCAAGAATGCAGAGGAAGTTGTGGAGATTATTGATTCTGCACATGCGTTTTACTTAGCAGGAAGGAAGGATTTTTGTTCTGAATTCAAGAAATATAAATTGAAATAATAAGATTTAAAAGCGGACTCTTTATCGAGTTTTATGATTCAAAGAAGATTACCATTTGTTTGGGAACTTGAATATAATGGAGTTGTATCGCATTTAGTAGGGACTTTGCACTATGCACCTAAGGTTTTTTCTAGAGCTGCTAAAAAATTACTTGCAAATAAAAAAACTCTTTTAGTTGAGTGTGTCGGTTCTAGTAAACCATTTCTAGATAAGGTAAGACCCAGTAGAGTTTTTGCTCTTTTTACAGCTGAGGAACAGGAAGAGTTAGCAAAAAGACTTGAAAGACCAATTAGTAGAATTAGGGATTTAAATTACTCAAGAGTTGAGAATATTTTATTCGGTCAGGCCCTAAAGGAAAGTAACTTGCCTTTTGAACCCATTGATACTGGTTTATTTGAAAGAGCAATAAATGATGGATTAAACGTATTAGGTCTGGAATCCCCAAATGAGCAAAAAAAATTTATTATGGAGAATGCTGAGCATGATGCCTTTCGAACTTTGTACGTAATAAGGGAAGAACTAAAATCTCCAGGATTTATTAAAAAAGTCTATCATAATATTTTAAGAGCATATATGCGCGGAGATGCTGCAGAACTACTTGCGGCACGGAGAGAAGTAGAAATTGATTATATTGACTCTACTTGGAGAAATAAGAATATGGTTAAAAGATCATTGCCATATTTAGGTTGCTCGAAGAGTGTTGTAGTCGTTGGCGCTTCCCATTTGATTGAGGGAGAAACTATGATTGATATGTATAGAGAAAAAGGATCGAGAGTTGCTAGAGTTTGATTAGTTTCTTCTAAGAACTTTAGCCAGATAATAAGCTGAGCCGAAGACTACGACGCCTGGTAGAAGTGCGAGACCAAGACTTGGAACCAAAAGACTTGTGCCAATCGTGCCTAGAGTTCCGGCACCGACAGATTCCAAAATTGCTACAGCTTTGTCAACTGATTTTTCAACATCTTTTTGCAATGCATCCAGCTGCATTACCATCTTTCCTTCCTTCAGGATTTTGACTTTTTTGTCTTCTTCAGATACTATTACTACAAGGTTTCCTTTAGTTTTTGATGCAGAAAGTGCGGCGCTGTGCCTTGTGCCGAAGTTTTTAAAAGTCTCGGTAGATTTTATCATTACGCCGTAAGATTCAACGAATCCCTTGGGGTTAATTATTACAGCACCGTCAATCAATGCAAGAGACTCAAGTAACTTTGGATTTTCTGTAGCCTTAAAAGCTGGAACTGATTGGTCAATCAGCGGTTTGTATTTTACTTTGCCTACGACAAAGAGCGCTCCCTCGCCGCGCTTTGCAATTCTCAGCCCAACTTGGACGAGAGTTTCCTCGAGTCTTTTATATTCTTGTTTTATCATTTGTAAATTTGTCAATGATGTTTTATAAATTTTGTGAATAAAAAATCTTATCCGAAAAGTTTTTTCCAGAAACTTTTTTTTGGCTCTTCTTCAACTGGCTCAATTTTATGCTCAATCTCCGGTTTGGCTCTCAGGAGAGGAGCTTTTGAGGCCATAAGCTCTTCGGCTCTTTGGATGGCCTTAACAACTTCAATTCGCGAATAACCTTGATTGATTAGCGCCCACTTTAAGGATTCTTTGGTATAGCCTTTTTTTAAATTTTTAAGGATGTAATCAGTAATATCGGTCATCATATCTTTTCGTTTTATCATAGGAATTAAAGAAAACTGAAATTTAAATACTTTGTCAGACCTGAACAACAAAAATTAAAAAGCCGCGATACTAGGAATTTCAATGAATGTAAGAGAAAACACTCGGCGTGAAATTGAGGAGAAGATTGCTGGCATGGGAGACTATGTTAAGATGGGCTATTTATCAGAGTGCCTGAAAAAAAATCTTGACTTTGACGCAAAGAAATTTGTATTAATAAAACTCGCAGGGCTTTACGAGAACAGGAAAATGTTTAGGGAGGCTGGAAAGTGCTTCAGAGTTTCTGCAGAGATTAATACATCCTATAAGACAAAAATTGAGGAATTTATGAAATCTATTGAGCTTTTTGCCAAAGGAGCGCATTTTGACGAACTGGAATTCACTTATAAAAAGGCTCTGAGCATTGCAACTGGAAATGAAAAAAAAGATATTACTAACAAAGTTGTCAATATGATGAAAAGCGAAGCTAGAAACGCAACCAAAAACGACAAAAGAAAATATGCAACTGAAGTTTATGAAAAACTTCTCGGGTTTGAGATTTCTGATGTTGACAGAAAGGAAGTCTCCAACGAACTATTGCCGTTATATGAAAAGCTTGGAAAATTAAAAGAGTATTATTCTTTGAAAGGGCAATATTAACCGGGGAATCTGGCAATCCCGAATAAGGTTGAACAAAATCGCAGCATTACAACTTGCAAAAAAGGTTGCTAATACAAAAGATCTTTAATAAATTTCAATTTATTTTTTTGATGCTAAATTCGTTGAAAAACGTTGGAAAAGTCTGCATAAAGTTAATTAATTGAGCATTAAACAAAAAAAACAAAGAAGAATCACTCTTCTTCCCTTGTTGACTCAAGACCTTCGAACGGGTCATCATCCTCTAAATCAACCTCGTCGGGAAAAGAGCTATTAAAATTTTCAACTTTTGACACCCCTTTTACCACCATTTTCTTTCCACTGACTGAGCGCTTTTCTTTATAAATTTTTTGTTTCCTGAAAGTAAAGGTTTAAAAAACTTGAAAAGCTAGAAAAAGAATGGCACAATACAAATGTTTTGATTGCGAGAAACCGATAAGCAGCAAAGTTCTTGACAAGAGATTCGTCTGCCCGAACTGCGGCTCAAGAATTTTTTACAAACCCAGAAGCAAAATTGTTAAATTGAAGGCGATTTGAGATGAACGAAAAAATTCAGGAACTACAAATTCTTGAAAACAACTTGCAAAACTTTCTTTCCCAAAGACAGAACTTTCAGATGGAATTGAATGAGATTGACAATGCGCTGCAAGAGCTAAAGGACTACAAAGATGAGATTTACAAACTTGTTTCTGGGATGCTACTAAGGACTGACAAGGATAAAATTCTTGCAGAGTTGAAGGAAAAAAAGAAAATTACCGAGACTAAGGTACTAGCAATAGAAAAGCAAGAGAAGTTGCTGGAAAAACGCGCAGATGAATTAAAAAAAGAGATAAGTTCCATTGCTTCAGGAAAGGCAAAAAAAATAGTTTAGAGAATTTTACAAAAGTCAAAATTCTCTAACAAGAAGTTTGAAAATTTTTTCGTAGAAATTTGATTATTCAAACTTCTCTTTAGGCAAACAATAATATTTATATAGTCAGCTATCAATAATTTGTTATGGCATTTAATTTGAGGAAAATGTTTGGCAAGGATGACGAGGATGAATATGTTGAGATTGATTTAGAGTCTGTAAAAACCAAGGACGAGAAGATTATGGTCAAGCCTTTTATTCTTAAGACCTCAGAGGGTGTTGATGACATTCTTAACGCGTTGCGAGAGGGATACACAATTGCAATTATAGATATTAAGCCTATAAAGACTAAAGATGTTGTTGAACTTAAGAGAGCAATTTCTAAAATTAAGAAAACAGTTGAAGCTCTTGAAGGAAGTATTGCGGGCTTTGGAGACAACACTATAATTGCTACTCCTGCGTTTGCTCATATACACAAGCCGGTTGAGAGAAAGCCGAAAGAAAAGCCGGATTTCTTGAGTTAATCTATTTCCCATATTTTTCAAGACCAATTTTGCAAAGTTCTTTAAAAGAACAGAGAGTTAAGCCATTTTCGTGTTTTAAAACAAACCCTGCCAAACAAAAAGCCACAAGAGAATTACTGCACTGGATAACATCTTGGCTTTCTTGAATCTTGACTCATAAGTAAATATGAAGGGCAGGGAATTTTTCATTAAAAATTACAGCCCTCTTTTTTCTCTTCTGCAAAGAGATAGTTTTATTTTTTTATGCAAAAACCATCCACTTAATTGATGTTTTCAAGTCTGAACAAGATAGAATAACAGCAATAAGTCTTTTTGGGCTAGAACTTTTTAATAAGTTTGGCAGTTTTTCAAAATCATTCCTTCCCAATCGTGGAGATTGCGAAAACCGTCTTAAGCGCGACGATGATTGCTGCGGGGACAAACATAATCAAAAGAGCTCCAAGGACTGCAGAAACCATTTTTCCAATTGCGATGCCGCGAATCGCGGAATCCAGAACCATTCCCTGTATCCCTGCAAAACTTACTATTACTAGAGCAACTGCGGCTATAAGGAAAGTTCTAGATTCTTTTTCTGATACAAAGTATCCGACGGCAACTCCCAGAGCGGCAAGAACTGTAAACACCCAGGAATTGGCTCGCAAGCCTGAAAAGATTCCTGCGGCAATAGCCAGGATAATTCCGACGAGGAAAGCCCAGGCGCCCAAAAGATTTTCACGAGACTTGATTGGCATTTTTTCACCTATATTTTAGTGCATATATATTTATTTAAATTTTCTTGCTGAGGAAATGCAAGGTTGATGTGTGTAGTCAATCACAGAAAAGTTTAAATAGCATATGTGTAACTATAAAATTACAACATTAAAATGAACAGCAAAACAAATTTTTTGATTTTAAGCGCATTTTCATTTTTAGTCATAACTTTTGCTGCTGGATTTGGCAGCGCCCAAGTTTTCAATATGGACTTGGTTTCACAACCTGCCAGTGTTCAATCTACCGCAACTTCATTTCAAGTGGTATTTAATGCTACATATACAGGAACTTCTGACAGCTTTAATTTTAACCTTTCAAGTTCGACCGTTTCTGGAACAATAAGTTCAATGACGTTTAGCGAGTCAAACCCTATAAACTTGGCAATTGGACAGACAATAACAATCACAGCAACAGTCAATATTCCTGCCGGACAATCTGGAAACATCGCTGGAACAATAATTGGAAACCCTTCGGGAACCGCTACTGCTGATTCAGTACAATTTAGCGTACCTGTAACAGGCGGATCCAGCAACTTCGCATTGACAGTTGCAAAAGCCGGAGCGGGCAGCGGAATAATAACATCCTCACCATCTGGAATTAATTGTGGAAGCGACTGCGCTGAAAGTTATGCGAGCGGAACTAACGTTATATTAACTGCAGCAGCGTCAAGCGGCTCTTCATTCTCAGGATGGAGCGGCGCTTGCTCTGGAACAAGCTCAACTTGCACAGTAACTATGAATGCAGCCAAGTCTGTAACTGCTACATTTGGAACAATCAATTTCTGCAAGAACGGAAATCTTGGAGAATTAGAGATTACAAAATTTAAGATTGATAACACTGGAACTGGAAAAGATGATGAATGGGAATTACTTGACACTATAAGTGTACAGGTTAAGGCTGAAAACACAGGAGATGATGACATAGATGATGTAAATGTCAGATTAGGAATACTTGACGGCAATGGAAAAAACGTTGTGAATGATTTTGATTTTACGAATAGTGATGAAGATGAAATCAACATTGGAGATTTAGGCGATGGCGATGATGACACAGTCACGTTCGAATTCAGGGTCCCTGCTGACATTGATTCCGGAAATTACAGACTAATTGCGAAAGCTTATTCTGACGGAGCGGAATCAACACAATGCACAGACCTTCTTGATGGAGACCAATTCCGAGAGATAAAGGTAAAAAGAACCAGTGATGAAGGAAGATTCATCTTATTTGACAAGATTCAGTCCAGCCCAACTGAGGCAACTTGCGGAGATAGCGTGTCCTTGATGTTGGATGTATTGAACGTTGGAGACAAGGATCAGGATCAAGTTAAGATTAATCTGAAAAATTCTGAGCTTAAGATTGATCAATCAGTTGAAATAAGAAACAACTTGGACAAGGGAGATAGCCAGCAAATAAGATTTGATTTCACGGTTCCACAAAATGCGCAAAACAAAGCCTACACTTTGCTATTAAGTTCCGAGTACGACTATAGGAGCAGCAGCAATACTTACAGGCAGGACTCTGATGAAGATACTCCTGTCACCTTGAAGGTTCTTGGATGCGCCGGAGGTTCAACTGGCGGTAACAACGGAACTGGTGGAAGTGGAAGCGGTGCAACCGGAAGAACTGCTTTGATAAGCGCTTCACTTGGTTCAGATTCTATTGCCGGGGAGACTTTTAGCGTAAAGGCAAAGATTACAAATGTTGGCGCGACAAAGAATACTTATGTTCTTGATGTAAATGGCTTTGACTCTTGGGCTGAATTGGACAGCATATCAAAGAAAAGCCTAACTCTTGATTCTGGAGAAGAAGCTGAAGTTACAATCAAGTTCAAGGTCAATGAAGACGCTGAAGGCGACCAGAGCTTTACGATTGAAACTATATCTAATGGAAAGACTGAATCAAGAGATGTCACGGTTGAAGTTGCTCCTAAACAGAGCCAGGGATTCTCATTCAATCTGGGCGGAGGAAACACTTACTTGTGGATAATCGGCGCAGTAAATGTCATCCTGATAATTTTGATAATTGTTGTGGCTGTTAGAATTTCGAGAAGATAAAATAGCATTCCCTTTAGAAAAGATTTTGAATTGTGGTATTGATGATTATTGCAAATCAGAAGGAAAAGATATTTCAGAAAATAAATTAAGATGCGTGCATGTTGAAATTGGATTTGAATAGGGATTAATTCATGAATTTGCAGAGAAAGTTTCTTCTGAAGCTGAAGTGGTCACAAGATATAAAACTGAAGTAAAATATGGAACATCAGGAAGAGGTACTGTATATTTAACTTGCAGGGCTAGGGGGATTGCATTAATTCCCAGAGATAAGTCTACAGGATAGGATTTTAAACTTGTTTTTCTCTTGTAATTAATGGACAAAGAAAACTACTGGGTTGCTGGACTTTTAGCCAGGTACCTGATACTGCTCGCTTTGGGATTGTTCAACTTGGGTATTTTTTATCTTATCTTTACACCGCTGACAATATATCCGGTTTATTGGATAACTTTATTGCTTGATCCTAATGCTAGACTCTTGCCGGGAAATTTAGTGTTCTTTTCAGGCGAATATGCTGAAATAATTGCGGCTTGCATTGCCGGAGCTGCATTGTATCTCCTTACAATATTGAATCTTTCAACACCGATGAGAATAACTTCAAGATTAAGGAGTCTGGCTTTTCTTTATTTTTCTTTTCTTGCAATAAACATTTCAAGAATAGTAATTTTTCTTGCTTTTTTCGTCGCTGGAAAACAATATTTTGATATCGCTCACAAGTTTGTATGGTATTTTGGAAGCACGGTAATTGTTGTCGCCTTGTGGTTCATTAATGTCTGGATTTACAAGCTTAAAGAAATTCCGATTTATAGCGACGTTAAAGAAGTGATTGACCGACTTAAAAACACAGAAGAGAAAGGTTTAAATACAGTCATATTTTAATTTTGCAATGCCACAGCACAATAGAGGTGCACGGAGAACGCAAGAAGGATACAGAGCATTTCATGAAGTTGTTGATAGGGACGCTGTGATGTTAGGCTTAGGCTATAGTTTGCTTGGAAAAAGTGATGATTCTTATAAAACTGATGGAGCGGGTCAAAGGCCTAAAAAATTAAAATCCCTGCCATTTGGCTGCCATGTTGGCGAATTACCTTTGATTACAGATGCAGAAAAAAGACTTGTAGATTTAGAGATGGATTTTATTGAAAGACAATGCATAGCCCAAGGCAAGCCTTTTATAAGAGCCGTTTATGAAGAGCTGCTTAATGGCACTAGTTTATACGAGCATATTAACCCGGACAGTGTCTTGGGCTGGGCTGTACCTAGACTAAGTTAATTGCTGCATTTTCAATTGATTTTGCATTTATTTGATATTTCTCGAGTAATTGTTCTGGAGTGCCGGAATGAGGGATTTCTTTAATCGCCAAAGATTCGATACTAATTCCGGAGTTAATTAATTCTGAGGAAAGCATTTCTCCAATCCCGCCTTCCTTGTAATGGTCTTCTGCAATGATTATTTTATTTCCATGAGTTTTAATGAATTGAATAAGTTTTTTTGCGTTCAAAGGTTTAATGCAGTACAGGTCTATGACTGCGGCGTTGAGCTTTTTCTTTTTTAGTTCCTGACTCGCTTTTATAGCCTCGTGAAGAGTTACTCCTGCTCCAATTAAAACTATGGCATCGGATTTAGATTCTTTTAGTATTTTGAAGTCCCCGACAGAGAATTTTTCGTCTTCTTTGTAAATAACTGGAGTCTTGCCACGAGTTAAACGCAGATATTTCAATCCCGGAGTTTTGGCTGAGAGTTCAACTAGTTTTCCAGTTGAAACCGCGTCAGAAGGATAAAAGACAATTGAATTTGGCAGGGAACGGAACATAGCCAAATCTTCCAAACCCATTTGCGAGGCTCCGTCTTCACCAATCGAGACACCGGCGTGAGAGCCGCAGAAAGTTAAACTGGGCTGGGAGAGGGCAGCCATTCTTAATTGGTCGTGGGCACGTGTAAGAAAGGCGGCAAAAGTTGAGGCGAACACGTTGAATGACTTTTTTGACAAGCCTAGAGCCATTCCTACCAGATTCTGCTCTGCGATAAAACATTCGACAAATTGCTCTGGAACCAAAACCTTGACTTTTTGGGAGAAGGTAGAGTTTGAGACTTCGCCGTCAAGAGCCAGAACATCAGAACTGGAGAGGCAGAGATTTGCAAGAGCAGCCCCATAGGATTCTCTTGTGGAAACATTTTGACCAAGCCTGTATTTTGTCAAGTCCAGTTTTGATTTTTTAACTTTAATTTGAAGCGGCTCTGGATTGCGAAGCTTGATTTGAGGCATTTTTGGGGAAGGAATTTCTTTGAGGGCTTTTTCAAGTTCGAGTTTATTCAGAACTTTGCCGTGCCAGCCTTCCCTGTCTTCAAGAAATGAAACGCCTTTTCCTTTAACAGTTTTGGCTAAAATTGCTAACGGCTTTTCTGAAGATTTAAGTTTTTGCAAGGATGAAGAAATTTGTGAGGTATCATGGCCATTTATTTTCTCAACCTGCCAGCCGAATGACTCTATTCTTTTTTTGTAGGTTTCAAGATCGTGGCCGAGCATCGTTTCACCGCTTTGGCCGAGGCGATTTACATCAATGATAGCGCAAAGATTATTTAAATGATAGTACGACGCCAACTGAAAAGCTTCATATAAAGAGCCTTCTGCCATTTCGCTGTCCCCTATCAAGACATAAGTCTTTGAGTCTGAAGAAAGTTTTTTTGAGGCAAGTGCCAGGCCAACACCGACTGAAAGGCCTTGTCCTAAGGAGCCGGTAGCCACTTTAATGCGGGGCAATTTGCCTGGAATTGGATGGCCTTCGAGAGCTGAGTTTAATCTCCTCAAAGTTTGCAGATTTTCTTTAACCATACCAGAACGAGAAAGGGCTGCATACAAGATGGGCGCTGCATGGCCTTTACTCAAAACGAATTCATCTGAGTTTAGTTCGCCAGAAAGCCTAAGTTCATTGAAAAAAATTACTGAAATTAATTCTGCGCAAGATAAACAAGATGTTGGGTGGCCGCTGCCTGCTGCAGAGGTCATTTTGAGAACATCTCTGCGAAGCAAATTGGCAACGTCTTGGAGTTCTTTTTGTTCCATTTAATTATAAGAATTTAATAAATTCTTCTTGAAGTTTTTTTTAATCATTTTGCTATTGCTATTACCTTTTTGAATTGGAAAACCACACTCCTTGCAAAAAATTAAATCTATCATTTACAATAATCAGGGAAATAACTATATAACTCTTTCGAGAATTATGAAAAACTCTGTTTTTACACAATCAATGTCTAATAAAAAATAGCCACAATTTGATTAATAATTAATATCCACAACAAAACATTACTATATAATTAATCTGTATTTTAATCCAAAACAAATTCTTCAAAAAATAAGTTATTCCAAATTTTCTTTCTTAATTTTTCTTTAGTTCTTCAACTTGTTGAAGCATTTCATAAAAATCAGATATATACTCCTGGAGATTTGTCTCAAGCTGAATTTTAAATTCTTTAAACCTTCTAATTTGTGCTTCGATTATTTCTGAAGTCTCATTTGGAGATTTTTTTATGAATACACCAGCACCTACTTCAACTAAGAGCTTGGAGCTCTTGTTCATCTCTCCTTCTACAAAAACTCCGCGAGTCATCGGAGCCATAAACTTATTATCAGAGTTTCTTGAAATGAATTCCAGACTCTTTGAAAAGTCTTCGAGACTTGATATTTGCTGAGAAATGAACTCGATTTGTTTTTCGATTTGCTCGCTCTCACTCCGAAGTTGAGAGGCTCTTTGAACTAATTCTTCCATGTGTTTTGAAGGCTAACAATGCTTTTAAAGCTTGTTTTTGACGAGAATTTATGATATCAATAGATAACTTTTTCGGCAGAGAACTAAGGGAGGAATTAATAAGACGAATTGAAAATATCAGCAGCGGGAAAAAGATTTACTTTAAGGGAAACAGATACCTTTTGGTAATTTACCATCTGCTGGACTACATGGACGAAAAGAAAGAGATAACTGGGAGGGATTTTGCAGAAAATGTCCTTGCAGGAAACAGGTCGCAAATAGAAAAAGCACTTTCTTTACTTGTCAAAGCCGAGATTTTCAGAGTCAGGGATGGAGCTGCCAGTTTTACTGGGTTCAACCAAAAAATTCCAAACAAGGTTTATGAACTCACGGAAGAGGGAAAAATATTCAGAAGCAATTATAGTGAATGCACAAGAAGAAAAATTGAGGAATAGCAGTATCAATCTTGAAATTTTCACCCAAGTTTAACATTTTTTATCCGCATTTGCAAATTTTCCAGACTTGTAGTTTTTCAAAGAAAATCTTTTTTTCAGACAAAACTTTGCAGACAAGAATATTTTTTTTCAAGAAATTGTTAATTCTTATTTTAGGAGTTAATGAAGATACAATTAATAAAATGATACCATCGCTCCTAATATGCTCAATAGACTGTTTCAGGAATTTTAATATCAATTCGTCGCCTTTTTTTCCGCCCGTGGTAGCTCTGGAACTTTCTGAATCTTCCCTTAAATCTTGCGGCAGGTAAGGCGGATTGAAAATTATTAAATCAAACTTGCCCCTGATTTTTTGAAACAAATTGCTCTTAATTGCAGGAATACCAAGCTTTTTTACCGCTTTTATCGACTCCTCTTCTGTATCTGTCGCGAGAACTTTTTTTGCTCCGGATTTTTCAGCCGCGACGGCCTGGATTCCGCTGCCTGTGCCAAGATCGAGAACTTTTTTTCCTTTTGAGAATTTTTTGACTTGCTCTTGCAAGAGATAAGAGTCATCTGAAGGTTGGTAAATCATTTTCTAAACTCAATTACGAATCGAGTGAGCAATAGGAACATAAACGGCAAGACCAAGGCATAATTTAAAAAATCGGCGTAAGCATTGTTTATTTTATTAATAAAAAAGATTACAACGTAAAAAATAACTGTCAAAGACAAAGTTGGAATATAATTCCATTTGACAAAATTAATTGAACTTCTTATTGCTGAAAAAAAAGGCAGGTTTTCAAGGACAATGAAAAAAGAAACGAAGCTCAAAAAAATTATAATTGCTGCAACCCAAACGAAGGCTATAATTGTGCTGGAAAGCCTGAACATTTCCACAGAAATCCTGAAGTGGGGGGAAAGATAAATCAGGAGCCTAGTAAAGAGAAGAAGAGTTAAATTCACTAAATTGAAAAAAATCAGATAAAGGAATACAACCAAAGAGTTCTTGAGCCAGAATTTTTTAATTGCTGATTGAGCTTTTATTTTCAAAATTTTACAGTCTTTTTGGGAATAAAAAATAAACAATGTTGTAAATACTCCGCTAACCAAGATAAAAACAGCTGTTGAGAATAAAACCCAAAAAAGGTTTGAAAAAGTTGTCTGAAAATAATGCGCGGCCGTGCCACCGAATTTGGAATAGACAAAAAAGAAGAAAAAAAGAACTACCCCTAATGCGATAAGAATAGGGCTTCTAAAAAAGTTTGCTAAAGAGCTTTTCACTAATGAAAACATAGATTTATCGCTCATGGTTTTGAAAGCAAAGCAAAAGCCAGATAGCTGATAGCAGAAAGCAAAATTAACGTAGAAATTGCAATCCCTATAATAAGGATTGTTTTGCCGCTTTTTTTTTCAGGCTCCTGAGATTGAAACTGGATTATCGGGGGCTGCTGCGGCGTTTGATACTGGACTGGAGCTGATTGGGGGTTTGCAATTGGAGTGCTGGCGTTATTGTAGCCAGAAATCATCTGGGCGGCGGCACGCACTTCAAAAGGATTATAGCCGGCGTTGATGAAAGTCTGAACGGCGCGTTCTATGCTCTCTCCGCGCTCGAGAGCGTTTCTCATTCCAACAATTATTTCTTCCCTCATATTTCTATCATTGAGCTATTAGACATCAAGTGAACGGTTTTATTTAAATTATACCCCATCTCTTCTGCAAGGCGTGCACCTGCAGAGGTCTTGCTAAGATCGCCGTGAGATGGAATTACATGCTGCGGCCTTGTGAGTTTGATCAAATCCCTTAAATCTTCCCTGCCCCCATGGCCTGAAACGTGAACATTGTCAAAAATTCGGACTTGAAATCTTCTAAGTTTTTCTTCCAACATTTTCCTGTTTTCCTCGTTTTGAGGAGTTGGAATTGTTTTCGAAGAGAAAATAATCTGGTCTTCTTTTGACAATCTGAAATTAAATTGATTTCTTGATATTCTTTCAAGTATTGAACCGGGCTCGCCCTGATGGCCTGTACAAACAACTAAGTAACGATTTTTGTTTTTGTTTACTCTTTCAAGAGCTTTTTCTACCTGTCTTCTATAAGTGAAAATTCTGACGTTTTTGGTAAAGCCGCCTTTACCGATGTTTTTTGCAGCTTGAGTGTATTTGCCGAGACTTCTTCCGAGAAAAATTACTTCACGCCTTAGGCGCTTTCCGAATTCAGATATTGTTGAAAGTCTTGCTATATGCGATGAAAAAGTGGTGATTATCATTCCAGAGTTCCTGTTTTCAGTCGTGAAGAAAACGTCTTCAAGCAAGCCACGGGCGATTTTTTCAGAGGGAGTTTTTCTGTCGTCAGGAGCGTAAAGGCAGTCAACAATGAGCGCTTTGATTCCTTTTTTTGACAAGTCTTTAAGTTTTTTATAGTCAGGCTTCTGGCCTAATATTGGGGAGTTGTCCAGCTTATAGTCGTTTGCATACAAGATGACTCCCTCCTTTGTATGGACTGCCACGATTGCGGAATCCAAAGTTGAGTGAGTTATGCTGATTAATTCAATTAAATAATCTCCGCTTTTTCCTTTGACCTTGAATGAATTCCCGAGCTTAATTGTGATTATTTTGTTTTTTATTGATTGATTGTTATCTTTCATCAGGACTTTTAGAACTTCGGTTGTGTAGGGAGTGCCTATTATTGGGGCGTTGTATCTTGGCGCAATGTATGGAATTGCGCCTATATGGTCCAAGTGAGCATGAGAAACCACTATTGCCCGAACTTTATCTCTTAGCGATTTATCGTCTAGATAGTGATCATTGGGCAAAGCACCTAAGCTCCTCATTCCTTTTTCAGTCGGGATTTTTTCTCTTTCACTGACTCCTACTATGGCCGGCAAGAACAGACCACAATCAAAGAGAATTACATCGTCATCTATTTCCAAGGCAGTCATATTTTTTCCGACTTCGTCATATCCGCCAATTGCATGTATTTTCATTTATACAGGAGAAAAAGTCGGTTTATATAAGTTATTGACTTCGCAAACTATAAAAGCATAAAAATCCAAATTGAGAGATGATATCTGAAAAAGATGTGCACAGAAGTCATAGAAAGCACAGGAATGTTCTTTACTCGCTTGTTGTACTGCTGGCGATAATACAGATTGCATCATTAATTTTTGTGAGCATACAAGTTTCCAAACTGAACTTGAAACTTGATTCTGCCATTCAAAAATCTGGATTAAATTCCAGGAAATATACAGACTCAATGATTCAAAAGTATGATTCTCTCTATCAAGAAAGTTTTAGCGATATTTCTAAACTCCTCTCTTCTCAGAAGGCTGATTTTCAACAAGAGATTAACCTGCTAAAGACTTCGAAAGACGACTTCACTGAGGTTATTCAGAGTGCTGTCAAGTCTGTCGTGACTGTGACTACTGACAAATCTGTAGGTACGGGTTTTGTCATCGATAAAAATGGATATATCGTTACGAACTATCATGTTGTCTCTGATTCGGCTGGCAAGTTAAAAATCATTGATTTCGACAGAAATTCTTTTACAGCGCAATTAGTGGGGAAAGACGAAAGTAGAGACTTGGCGTTGCTGAAAACAAATGGAACATTTGACGCTATTTCCATTGCCAATTCTGATGAAACTCAAGTGGGAGAGAAAGTAATCGCAATTGGAAATCCTCTAGGACTGTCTTACACAGTAACTGAGGGAATTGTTTCTGGATTGCATAGGCCTGGACCAAACGGCCTGAATGAATATATTCAGACTGACGTGCCTCTAAATCCGGGAAATTCAGGAGGGCCTTTGATCAATATTCAAGGAAAAGTAATCGGTGTGAATAATTTCAAGATAGGAGATGCTGAAGCAATTGGGTTTGCGATTGAGAGCAATTCTGTTAGAAACGCAATCAACTCGATTGCAAATAACACTTTGATAAAATGAAACTAAAACTAAAACCCTCTGCGAGAATGAACAGGAGATACTTGCTGTTGAAAGTTAAGAAAAAGGAAATTGTTGAAAGAGCAATTTTAGATTATATTGGGATTCTTGGGTGGACTAAGGCTGTTCCGTTTTTTGTTTCTCAAAGAGAAGGCGAACTAGTCCTGGCTGTTGAGAGAAAGTCTCTTGAAAGCGTAAGAGCTGCATTCGAAATGTCTAAAGAGGAGATTAAAGTTCTGAAAGTTTCAGGGACATTGAAAGGATTAGAGAAGAAGTAATTTTCGATTAAATTCTAAGCGTTGCTTCTTTGATAAAACGCCAAGAATGATTATTTCTCCTTGCAATTAAATTTGAAAATGAAGCATGAAGAATTCTTTAAAGGGTAATTTTGAAGATTTCGTATAACAATCAATGGAATTAAAAATAATTAGATGGCGAGCATTTGGGTTTGCAGTAATTATATAAATTATGTGATTACTCCAGACAAGATAATCATAAAATAGAAGGACAAAAAGTTTTGAATTCCTCAAGGGATAGAAATTTAAAGCGGGAAAGTTTCTAGTTGCATGCAAAGAGAGAATAAAAGAGGGCAGGAAGTCCTTGGAATGTCCTATGGAGTCATTTTCTCAATAATCTTAATAGTTGTGATTATTGCTGTTGCATTTTACGCAATTTCCCATTTTATGGAACTTGCGAATTGCGGAAAAATAGGAACGTATTATAATGATTTGAAAGGCGAAATAGACAAGGCGTGGAATGCGGACCAGTACAGGGATGTTTTCAAAGGCAATTTGCCCTCTAAAATTGAAAAAGTTTGCTTTGGCAACCTGAGCCAGAGTGTCTCAGGAGCAGATGCTAACGTGCAAAGAACATTGAGAGACAGCAATTGCGATGACAATGGAGGAAGAAACAACGTGTTTATGTATCCGCCGCAAAAAGCGTGCGGCGGAGACATGTGCACTAATGTTCTGGAGCATGTGAAAGTTACCGGAGGATTTTTCTGTATTTCAAAAGACACCAAAGGAAAATTCAATGTGAACCTGGAGACTTCAGCCTCTAATAATGGGATATTTGTCATACTCTCCAAAACTTAAAATGAACAAGAAAGGATATGAGTTCAGCTTTGCTTGGATTTTTGCGGTTTTAGTCGGAGCGTTTATTATTTTCCTGGCGATTTATGCTGTGTTCAAGATTGTTGAAATTGGAAGACTGGGTAGCGACACGACCAGGGCGAAAGAAATTGGGAATTTGCTGACGCCGAGCGAGACCGGGCTTGAAGATATAAAATTTGCAGTTTTGGGGCTCCCAAGAAATCAGCATACTAGGCTGTTCAATGATTGCATTGCTCCAAGTGCTGAAAATATATTTGGAACACAAAAAATAAGCGCTTTGGTAAAATCTGGAGTCGGGTCGACCTGGCAGCCAGAGCCAGGAGTAAGCAGCAGCTTTCACAACAAATATCTTTTCGCGCGAGATGACATAGAGGCAGAAAAAGAGTTTTATGTGCTGTCGAAGCCTCTTATATATCCGTTTAAAATTGCTGACTTGATAATTGTCTGGCCCGACACACAGAAATATTGCTTTGTTGACACAATTCCTGAACTTGAGCAGGAACTTAAAGATGCGGGTGTGGACAAGAAGAATGTTGCATTTGTAAACTCGGTTTCGAGTTGCGATGTGGGAAGCATCAGAGTTTGCTTCTATGTTTCTGGTTCAGACTGCGATGTTGTTGTGAAGAACGGGAACATTGTCAGCTACCCTGAATTTGGAAATCAGCAAGAAAGTTACACAGATGCTAGTGATCCCACGAACAAGTATGGACTTATGCTGGCGGCAATATTTTCTTCTCCAGAAAAGTTCAATTGCGAGAATAGAAGGCTTGCGGCGAGGGCTTCAAACTTGGCAAATCTGCTTAAGTTAAAGTCTAATTACCTGACTTCAACTGGAAAGTGCAGGTCGGCGCCGCTGCTTCCGGTTTCTTTGCAGAATTATATCGACAAATCAAGTTCTATTTCTCTAACCGGAGATTTAACTCAATTGGAAATTGAAGCGGAGGACTTGAAACTGAAAAATGAAGGGCTTGATTGCAGACTGTTCTAGGGGACAGATGAAAATACAGCAGATGGCGTTTATGCTAGTCGGGCTAGTGGTATTTTTCGCGATGGTGGGGATACTCGTGGTTGTTTTTTCACTGGCAGGACTTAAAGACAGCGCGAACACGCTTAGAGAAAATGAGGCCAGAGAACTCGCAAAGAAACTTGCATCTTCTCCTGAATTAGCGTTTACTTCTTCCAGCGATTGCAATTCTTGCGTTGACTTGGAGAAGTCTTTGATGCTGGCTGACTTGAACAAGCAGTTTGGGACTTACAACAAGTTTTGGAATCTGGGATATTTGCAGATAGAGATAGTTTACCCTGAGAAGCCAAAGGTTGAGTGCACTAGATTCAATTTTCCAGAGTGTGATAAGATAAGTGTATTGGATGATGGGGGCAGTGTAAATGCAAAAAGTGCTTTTATAGCTTTGGCTTATTGGGACAGGGAATTAGGGAAATATCAGTATGAAATGGGGAAGATTCACGCTTCGGCCAAAAAAATAGAATGAAAAGCAAAAAAGGACAGGAGGAAATTGTAGGATTTGTATTGATAGTTTTACTTATTACAGTAATTCTTGTCATTTTTTTAGGGATTTACCTTAGCGGAAAGAACAAGGACTTGAGTGTCGAGAGCTCTGAGGTTTCGCAATTTGTGGAGGCGATGATGCAATATAGCAGCGATTGTTCTCTTAATCAAGGATTTAGTTATGAAAACCTAGGGGATTTGGCAACAAATTGCGCTACAAGCAACTCTCTTTGTGAAAATGGAAAGAGTGCTTGTGAGGTTTTAAAGAACTCTACCAAAGAAGCAATAGAATCTTCGTGGGTTTTTGGGAGCAACAGCCCGAATAGAGCCTATAGATTTACAATAAAAGCCGGGAACACAACACTAGTATCACAAGGTTCTGGAGGTGCTTGCAGTTCTTCTAGAGGAAGCGGGGGCAAACCATTGCAGGAAGTCAGTTTTAACTTAAAGATTTGCTTGAACTAAATTTAAATTGAAGTAATAAAAAAAGCTCAATTGTTCATTTTGTGAATGTTAAAATTTAAATTATTGACTTGAAAACTTTGATTGGAAATTAGAGAAATCCCTAATACTTTTCATATAATTAATTTTTTCAATATTACCCTAAAAAATATTTATTATAGGGCTTTTTATCGAGAAAGTGACAGTTAGAGATTTTGATTTATGGGTATTGATAATTTAAGGTGAGCTGACTTAACTTTGGCTATAATAATCTTAAATTTTAATGTAAATGTGCATTGAGTCCACAGCTACAATCGGGCGCAGCCTTTCTCGCTTGCCGCTTTTTTCGGCTATCATATCAATGAATCCGAATTTCACGAGGAGTTTGACATCATCTAGGACTGACTTGAAATCCCGATCCAGCTGTTTTGCAAGCTCGTAAATCGACTTTGGTTTTTTTGCCTTGATAGTGTGAAGAATTTTTGCCTTCTCATTACTCAAAATTTTCCTTAAGGTGGCGAGACCTTCAAAATCGAAACTCTGTTCTGTTTTGAACATTTTAAAAAATGTGTTAAACGTGCCTCCCTCGTCGACAATTGTTACTTCCCGAGTTTTAGTTTTTTCTGCCATTTTACATATATGGTTTTTTCTCCTATATATAGTTTTCGCATGAATCAAAGATATATGTGTTTTTCTAACATATATTTGTATAAAATCAGATATCTCTAAATGAAAAATGAAATGAAATGAAAAACTTCTTAGTAACAACATCAAATTTATAAATAAAATTAAAAATTTCGGGGTAAAAGGTTGAAAATTGACAATTAATATAGAAAGCTTTTTAAACTACTTTCCTCTAAGGAATTAATCAATAGCGAGTCGGAAACGACTTCCCTTAGGGGGTGTCCTGCGGGACTGCAAATTGGTAAAAAGTTGAAAGGAGGCTAGTAAAAAAATGATACAATTTAAAAAAATTGCTAGCTTGGTTACAAGCGCTTTAATGATTGGTTCTACAGTTGGAATAGCTGCGGCAGCAAACTATCCTGCGCCATTTGTCAGCGGAAATACTGCTAATGTTGCTATAGTTTACGGAGGTACTGATGCAGCAGCATCAGATCTAGTTGCAGCTACTGGCGTGCAATCTGATTTAAGCAGCAAACTAACTGCTTCTGTCGGAACATCAACGGGTGAAGAGTCAACAGTCAGCGGGGGAGATTTTGTTAAGATTGAAAAAACAAACAATAAATTCAACCTTGGAGAGGACTTTACGGACTTTTACTCCACTCTGGATGATGGAGAATTGTCAACAGTTCTTGCATCTGGAACATACCAAAACCTCAATTTTGATGAGTTTGACTATGATCAAACAATTACACCTGGTAGTGCTTTGACATTAACTCACTTCGCAGATTCGGAGTTTAATGAATATGACCCTAAGATAGGATTAAACCTTGCTTCGGGAGCTCATGTATTGAACTATACTCTAGATTTTAGCGATGCTGCAGAAGGAACAACGACTGACTTTGATGACCTTGAAACAACAGATATAACCCTTCTTGGAAAAACATTCTATATCTCTCAAGCAGACAACACAGCTAATGGAGTCAAGTTGACTCTTTTAGACACTGCTAATGAAGCAATTGTTGCTGAAGGAGAAACTACGACAGTTACAGTTGGAGACCAAAGTTATGATGTATCTGCAACATTCATTGATGACAATGAAGCAATGTTTACAGTCAACGGAGTTACGACAAAGAAACTCACGGAGGGAGCTACCCAAAAAGTAGCTGAAGACACCTACATTGGAGTCAAGGATGTCCTGTACAGCGCAAGAGATAGCGGAATAAGCAAAGTGACATTTACTCTTGGAACTGGAAAAATTGTCTTGGAAAATGGACAAGAAGTTCAGGTAAATGGAGAGGATATTAGCGCTAATGAAGATGCTAATGGCTACTCACATATTGTGACTGCTTATTTAACAAACAGCTCCACAGACCTTGACAGCATAACTCTTGAATGGAATCTTGATGATGACGCCTGGATTGTTCCTGGAAAGGACCTTGTAATGCCTGGCTTCAACACAATCAAGATTTCGATGGGAGGATTTGTCTTTCCAAAAGAGGAGATGACAAAAGTCGAGCCTGATGGAAGCGATTCCTGGAAGTTAAGAACTGAGATAAAGGACGGCGATATTGACTTGAATCTTTTATATCTTAATAGTACTGGAACAGGAATTGCAGGATTGGGAGATTCATCAACGAAGCAATTGCTTACCGCGACAGGAAGCGACCCTACATTAACTCTTACAAACATTGATAATGTAGAGTGGATTCCGGCTACAGCTATTAGCGGAGATGATGGTGAGTCCTATCTATTCCAAATCACAAAAGTTGATACAAGCACACCTGCCAAGAACACTACAACTATCAAGAATCTAGCTGACGGTTCAACTAAAACACTTGATATTGGAGAAACTGAATCTTGGGGTGATGTAGAAGTCACTCTTAGTGCTGCTACTAAAAACGGCGGTACTGAAGCTGCGACTATTGCCTTATCTGGTTCGGGATCTGCAACGGCTTATGCTGACAGATTAATCACCAAAGAAGGTTTGAAGATACAGCTACCAGTTGATAGTGTAACCGCTACAGGTGACGGAATAATTAACATAACTCATGCACCTCCTACATCCTTCACAATGAACTTCACTGAGGAAGATGAAGATGGAAACATCAACGATGGCGCATCACTTACGGCTACTTTAAGCCCTAACTCTGGTGATCCTACGGTGAGCGGAATTTCACTTGCTTCATTAAGCGGAAGCGATGAATTCGAAACTGCCGATGGTTCTGATAAATATATCGGCTATGTGAACTCGCCTTTGGCGACAAAGACAATGCGAGACACTGGCGGAGATCAAGATGATCTTGAACTTACATACCACGGTGATGAATCCTATGCAGATGTATTCTTGTCTGAAGTTAACGCAATGGTATCCTCTGAAGGAGGAGGAACAACCACTGTGGCGGTGCCAGTCACTGACACAGAAGCGGCAACGTTAAGCAACCAAAACTTAATTGTTGTTGGAGGCTCTTGCGTCAACACAATGGCTGCTGAACTTCTTGGAAGCGCAACAGCTCTTTGCGGACAGGGCTTCACTGATGCAACGATGGTTGGAGACGGTCAATACTTAATCCAGACTTTCGCAAGAACTGGAGGAAAGGTAGCAACATTAGTAGCTGGTTATAATGCTGGCGATACAACTAATGCTGCAACTGCATTGAAAACTCTAACAGTTGACACAACGCCTGGCAAGAAGTACACTGGAACAGTTGCTACAGCAATTACTCCGGTAGTTACCACAGCTTAAATAAGTTAATTTTATTTTTTTTCTTTTTTGTTTTTATTTTTTCTTGAGGTGGTGTGAACTTGAATATTTTTTTCACAATTATTGCATCAAGTTTTAGTTGAAGATTATTCTGGAAGTGTTTTCTCAATTTAAATTTTGCAGAGACTTATTAGAAATTTGCGAAGTGCCTCATTCAACTATTTGCATTAAAAAAAGCTCTAAATCTCAAAAACCCTAAGCCCTGAATTCTTGAAACTCTCTATGTTCGCAATTCTTTTAAACCCTCATTCTTTATGAGAAATATGAGAAAGGTTGGAATGGAACAGCATTTGGAGGAGAAAAAGAAGAAAAATGCGACTTATATAAGCCTGTTTATGCTCGCGGTTTTAGTTCTTGGAACCATCGGATATGCTTTTTCAACTTTTCAAGGAAATAGCGATGGAACACAAAATGGGCAGCAAAATTTAGAAGGCGGCGTTGAATTTGAAGGGCAAACTTTTTATTTTTCAAACACAATTGAGCAGGTTAACAATGTTTCTATCGAGGGAAACTACAACTTGAATGATTATGTTGGCAAAACTCTTTATATTGCTGCTGAAAACCCCAGCGTTTTGACTGATGCTCTTCAGTTTCTTTCAAAGTACTCGTCCAAAATACAAGAAGCGTGCTACGGCCCTTGTGAAAAAGACCTTCCTGAGAAAGAATGCTCTGAAAACCTGATAATTTGGAAAGATAGCGAGGAAAATAAAGTCTTCAAAAATGAAAGCTGTGTTTTCATTGAGGGTGATTCAAGGGCGGTTGATGCACTTGTTTTCAAATTGATGGGGAAAAACTAATGGCAAAAAAGAAAAATGAAACTGAAGATAAGAAAGAACTAATCTCTGAAAAATCAAAAAAGGAAACTGAAGCAAAGAAAGAAGCTCCTAATTATTCTAGACAACTTTATTGGGTGCTTGGAGTTATGGTTGTGATTTTTGTAAGTTTTTTCCTGTCAACTTCAGTCTTGAAGAGCATGAAAACGTTTGAATATCGGGGGATGACTTTCACTAAAGAGTCCCTTGAAAATATCCCGCTTTACACATATTCCTACAATCTTGTCACTCCAATAACAGGAAGAGCGACTAGCCAAGCAAATGTTAAAGCTGTTAAAATGATTTTAAGAGGAGATCCCAGGGAAAATCACGTGCCATTGATTGGAGAAATCGACCTTGCAAAAAAGAAGACTGTTTTTATTGTAACAGACGAAAAAGGGTTAACTGGATGCGAATATGGCAGCGTGGGATTTGCCTCGCTTTCCGGATTTTTAACAGCTAATGGAATTAAAATTGAGGGCGCTTTAATGAACAAAGAAGAAGCCGAAAAAAACAATTTAAAATATGTGACTTGTGAAAACAGGCCAAACAATCCCGTGATTGAGATTACTGGAGGCGAGGAAACTCGAGTTGACATAATGGGAAATTGCTATAGCATAAAAGTCGCGAACTGCGAAATTATGCCTGCAGTTGAAAAGTTGATGGTTGAAATGATTGTTCAGGCGAAGGCGAGCACCAGCACCGAATAAAATTACTGGCTTGTCAATCGACATAATATTAGAAATTAATTTGCCTGAATTTTGGAAAACTCTGTTTTAATATTATCAATAAAGACCTCTAACCTTTTTTTATTAAATACAGACAACTGCTTTGTTTGGACTTTTTGATTTTGCATCTCCCTGTCTTGAAAATTGTTAATATATGTGCTAAAAACTCGGCAGTTATTCATTAAAATGTTCGAAATAGAAAATTACCAGGGCTTGGAGGAATTTTAAAACTTCTTCGTGGAAACTGAATTATTCAAATTTCTCTTTAAAATTTTTTATTCATATCTTAGAGCTTCAACTGGCTTGATTTTTGTTGCCCGCCAAGCAGGCCAGAGACCTGAGACAGTTCCGGCAAGAAAGGCGAAAACCAAGCAGCCCGCAAATAAGTAAAACGGAGTTGATGGCCTTAGAAGAGTTGTTGCCAGCATATTGACTGCGATGTATTCCACGGATTTCGCCAATGAAAATCCAAGAGCAACTCCCACTAAGCCCCCCACTAAACCAAGAAGGCCTGCTTCAATCAAAAATATTATTAAAATGTCGGAATTTCTCGCGCCAATGGCTTTCATCACGCCGATTTCGCGGGTTCTTTCCAAGACAGAAGTAAACATTGTATTTGCTATATTAATCCCGCCTACTAGAAGAGAAATTGCTGCTATTCCGAACAAAAAGGCGGTTATTATATTCAGGACTGTTGCGATAGTCGCTAGAAGCTCTTCAGGGGTTAGAATTGTAAAATCAATATTCTTGGAATTGACGTCGCGAGATTTCATCAGCCTTTTCTTAGCGTTTGACGCAACTGAGTTTAAGTCGTAGCCTTCTTCAACTTGAACTATTACAAAATCAACTCTTTCCGAGATGTTGAAAAGCTCCCGAAATTCATCTTCTGGCATGAATATCAACCTGTCATCCTGCGGAGTTCCGCGAGTTTTTGCTATTCCTACAACATTAAATTCCGAACCCTGAATTGTAATTGTGGCTCTTAAGCCAACTGGATTTCCAAGATAATTATTTTCTTTGTATTGTGAGCCAATGAAGATTTTTCCGCGGTCTGATTTTTCTATAAGCCTGCCTTCATCCAAATCGAAAGAAGAAAAAAGAAGCTCTGGATTTTCTAGATTTGCTCCAACTACTGAAATAAATCTGATTTTACCACGATGCTCAATTTTTGCATTACCAACGGTGTAATAGCTGACATCTTTAACTCCCGCAACTTTTTTCACGACATCCACATCATCTTGTGTAAGAATTGAGCCGGTTGACGTGGAGCCAGGAGGGCCAAATTGGCCTCGCGGCTGGATGAAAAACTTGTCCGAGCCGAGCTTTTGAAACTCGCCTTTTACAGTGGCGTCTAGTCCAAGCGAGAGGCTTATCAATACAAAAATTGTGGCTATAGAAATCAAGATGCCAATTAAAGTGAGAAAAGTTCTTAGCCTTCTTTTAGCAATATTTTTTACTGCGAGCTTAAAATAATCGGAAATCATTTTCTAAGGGCATCCACAGGGTTTAGTTTAGACGCTTGAAGCGCAGGGATTATTCCAGAGGCGATGCCAATAAGCAAGGAGAACGAGATTGAGCCGAATATGAGGGGCATAGATGGACTTACGGTCAGAATGGTTTCTCCCAAAGCCGAATTTGCTATCGAGGAGGCAGCAAATGCCAAAGATAAACCTATGAAAGCTCCTATGAGGCCTCCTATTAATCCTAGCAAAGCAGCCTCGATAATGAAAACGGATAAAATGTCGGAGTTTCTTGCCCCGATGGCTTTCATCACGCCGATTTCACGGGTTCTTTCCAAGACAGAAGTAAACATTGTGTTTGCAATTCCGATTCCTCCGACCAAAAGAGAAATTGCCGCTATTCCGGCAACTACGATATTTATCACATTTATTATCGTCTTGACAGTTCCGAGGGCCTGAACTGGGGATTGAACCAAAAAATCTTCCTCTCCAAGCTTTTGGTCCCGGTCGCGCCGCATTTTTTTTGAAATTTCCTCTGCGACAGAGTTTGTTTGAGACTCATCAAAAACTCGTGCTACTATTAAATCTATTTCATCCCCTATATTGAAGACTTTTTTCATATCTTTTTCAGGCATTATAATTGCAGAGTTAATAGTAAATGTGCTGGCTTTTTTCAAGAAGCCGACGACTTCGAATTCTGATCCTTGAATTGTAATTTTTGAGCCAACTCTCAGTTTTTTTTCGAAGGCATTGTTTGAAACAAAGTCATTTCCGAGAAGAACTTTACCATCATCATCAGCGCGAAGAAGACGGCCGTCTTGAACTTTTATGTTCATAGCAGAGTAGACTTCCGCAATTTTTTCTTTTTCTGGAGGCATACTTACCACGTAACTAAACTGCTGCAATCTATTGTATTCAACTTTTGCGACTCTTAACAATCTGGGAATTGTAATCCTTACACCTTGAACTGACTCGACTATTTTCAGGTCCCGGTCTGTGAGTATTCTAACTGCCGTGCTCCCAGGAGGAGAAAACCCGGTGTCAGCGCTTGTTATTGTCAAGGTGTCAGTGGACAAAGTTGAAAACTGCCCAGTTATTGCTGTTCTAAGGCCCTGCCCAAGTGAAATAAGCGAAACTACTGCTGCAATTCCTAAAAAAATTCCCAGCATTGTCAACCAGGAGCGGATGCCTCTCTTACGCACATTTTTCGAAGCGATAAAAAAATAGTCTTTCATTTATTTCTGAAAGTTTTAATGTATTTAATTTTGACTATGCTTAGCTATTGCCTAACCCAACGCCCCTTTACCATCTTTGTAATTTTTTCAACTTTGCCGTCTTTTAGCCAAAATACTTTTTTGGCGTGCATTTGAGCCTTTTGAGGGTCGTGAGTAACCATTATGATTGTTTTTCCCTCTTTGTTTAGTTTTTCTAAGAAGGACATAACCATTTCTCCAGTTTTCGTGTCAAGATTTCCAGTAGGTTCGTCGGCTAAGATAACTTCAGGGTTGTTCGAAAGAGAGCGCGCGATTGCCACTCGCTGCTGTTGGCCTCCTGAAAGCTGATTTGGATAGTGATCCTCGCGATCCTGCAGGCCTACTAATTTAAGCAGCTCTTCGGCTTTTCTTTCCCGCTGCTCTTTTGTCGTGCCTTGAAACAACATTGGCAACATGATATTTTCTTTTGCCGTTAGATTCGGAATCAGATTAAAGCTTTGAAAGATAAAGCCGATTTTTTTTCCGCGCAATTGTGCAAGATCAGATTCAGTAAGGTGTTCTATATCTTTCCCGCCAAGAAAAATTTCTCCCTCTGTAGCCAAATCAAGGGAGCCAACAAGATTCATCATAGTTGATTTGCCGCTTCCAGATGGACCCATAATTGCCACGAAGTCTCCTTTTTCTATCTTGAGTGAAACTCCGTCAACTGCCTTGACTGTATTCTCGCCCATTTCATAGTGCTTTTTTACATCCCGGAGTTCAATTAGAGTTGACATTTAGTAAAATAGAAGTTGAAGATTAAATAGTTATTGATTGTGCGTTTGATAAATTCCGGTTTGATAATGATAGTTGCATTTTTCTGGATTGAAAACAAAGTATGATATTACTAGAGTTAGTAAAAGTAAACCTATAGCAATTGGCCTAGTAAGATTTTCTTTTTTTAATGGAGGTTCTTCCCTTCGACCTCTGAATCTGTCCGGCATGTCCAACACAACCTTTTCCAGCATTTTTATAGATGGCGAAGTAATTATATATTAATTATGGTGATGAAATTTTTCACATAAAAAAATAGCCCAATAGCAATTAACAACGAATATAATTAATTGAAAACCTCTAATATTACTTGCGTTTCAAAACTATTATTTATGAAGAAATTAGAGACTTTAAATGCCAAAAATGAAAAGGTTTATTCGGTAATAGAACTAATCATCTTATTTTAGATAATTTCCTGATTGCTTCTTTTGGAGCTGGAGAATCTGCGACGTAAGAGCCGGAGTTAATTGCATTGACTTTTAGCTTTGCTAATTTATGAGCGACTTTTTCGTTTACGCCGCCGTCAACTTGGATTTTTATTTTTTTGTCTTTTTCTCGGAGATAACTTATTTTTTTGTAAACCTCTGGAATGAATGAGAGATGCTCTTTTCCTGGATGAACTCCGAGAAATAAAATTCCGTTGACTTTTTTCAAATACGGGAAAATAGATTTTATATTAGTTTCTGGATTTAATGCTATCCAACATTCTAAATTCAGGTTTTTTATTTTTTCAATTATTTTTTCTGGGTAATCAGTTGATTCTAAATGAAAAATTATTTTTTTGAAACCCTTTTGTTTCAAACTAAAAAGATATTTTTCAGGATGAAGAGTCATTAAGTGAGCTTCAAAATTATTTGAGATTTTTTTCAAGTTTGGAATATCTTTAATTGAAACTGATTTTGAAACTACGAATTTTCCGTCCATAAAGTCAATTTGGATATTTTTTGAGATTATTACTAATTTGTTAAACCTTTTTTCAAATTCTGTTTTTGAAGTGGCGAAAATTGTAGGAATGACTTTCATTTTTCGTAACTTGCGATTTTTTTCAGTCTTCTGATGTGGCGTTTGTCGTTTGTGAATTTAGTTTTTAGCCAGGGCTCGATAACTTGAATGGCTTGTTTTTCTGTCAGGAATCTCGCGCCGAGTGATAGGATATTTGCGTTATTATGTTCTTTTGACAATTTTGCAATTTTTCTGTTTGGGGCATAGATTACGATTGCGCGAGCACCTTTAACTTTGTTAGCTGCAATTGCCTCGCCTTGCCCAGAGCCACCGAGGACTATTCCAAGATATTTTGACGACTTGGAAACTTCTTCGGCTAACGGAATAACAAAGTCAGGGTAATCATCTTTTTTGCCTGGTGAGAAATCTCCAAAGTCAACAATAGTGAATTTATTTTTGCAGAGATAATGTTTAATTTTTTCTTTTAGCTTAAAGCCGGCGTGGTCGGACGCAAGGAAGATTATTTGTTTCATTTAACTATTCGGAAAGAGAGATTTATAATAGTTTAGTTGACAACAAAGTATAAAAGCTTGACGTTGTAATTAATGAAAAGAGTGTGACTAAATGCTAGAAATGCTAATCAGGCCGAAGAAGGCCGAGAGAAGACCTTGGGAGATGTTTTTTATTGGGCTGTTTTATGCTAGCTTGGCAGTCGTGATTGTGCAATGGGTTTTTCTTCAAGATGCTGTGCTAAAGAAAAGCGCGGGAATTTTAGTTGTTTTATTCACTGTGCTTTTTTCTATGCCTTTTATTTATTACACTTTGAGATTTGAAGAGCACAGAATCGGAAAGAACAGGGGAAGCTGGCAGCTTGTCAAGGATCACAGAAGAGCAATTTATGCTTTCCTCTGGTTGTTTATTGGATACACTGTGGCATTTTCATTTTGGTATGCCCTTCTGCCATCTACAGACAGCTTTAGGACGCAGATAGAAACATACTGCCAGATTAATCGCCCTGCTAATTTCAATGATTGCATGCAGCAATATGGAATTAAGGAAACCGCGCAATTGACTCCATTTCTGACAAATAAAGAAAGACTATTCTTGATTTTCACAAACAATATGTACGTTTTGCTTTTTACTATGATATTCTCTTTAATTGCAGGAGCAGGAGTGATTTTTATCCTTGTTTGGAATGCGACTGTGATTGGAGCAGCAATGGGGATCTTCACTGATTACAAGCTTGCCCAACTGCCCTTGGGATTTGCAAGATTTTTCATTCACGGAATTTTTGAGATTGCTTCTTACTTTATTATTGCCCTTGCCGGAGGGATTATTTCTGTTGCAATCGTAAATCACGAGTTTGGAACCAGCAAATTCTGGGATGTTTTACAGGACTCCTTGAATTTGATTATTGTTGCAATTGTAATACTTTTTGCCGCTGCAATTATTGAGGTTTTTGTAACACCTTTGATTTTTTAGAAATTGTGGGTATTGTCTCTAAAGATTAAGCAATTGCAAAAATAGATTGAAAGGACAAAAATAAATAAAAAGATAGAATTTGACAATTAAAATTGATAACAGAAACTTTGGAAAATATAGGGATCATACTTAGAATAATCAACAAAAATTAAGCCCTTGAACTAGTATTTAATAGGGAGTGAAAGATTTATATAACGATGCTGTTTTATTCGCAAATGGCAGAACAGGAAGATGCTCAAAAACATGCTGAACAGCACGAGCACACTGAAAAAAAAGCAGAAATAAGTGCAGAAGATCAACTAATTGAGATTAGAAAAGAGAAAATAGTCGCGTTTTTTAAGAAAAACAATTTATTTATTTCTTTAATTGTGCTCGCATTCATTATTTATCTTGCTGTTCAAATAAGAATGCTGCCTGTTCCTGGCCTGAAAGATGTAACTACGAATGATTGGACATTAGGTCCTGACCTAGATCCATTTTTATTTTTGAGATGGGCGAAAGACATTGTTGCACACGGCATTCTGGAAGAGCCTGATGTGATGAGGTACGTTCCCTTAGGGTTTCATCAGGAGAGAGAGTATTTGCTTCATCCTTATATGATTGCTTGGTTTCATAAGATACTCGGATTTTTTGGGATGTCAGACTCGGTAACTTACTCTGCGATTATTTACCCTGTTTTTATGTTTGCACTTACAATTATTGCTTTTTTTCTTTTAACTAGGGAGATTTTTGTGAAAGTTGAAGGAAGTAAAAATGCGAACTTTATCGCTTTAATTGCTTCATTTTTCTTGGCAGTTTTTCCACCACTGTTGCCCAGAACAATTGCGGGCATTCCTGAAAAAGAGTCAGTAGGATTTTTGTTTATATTTTTATCAATTTACTTATTTATTGCGGCTTTTAGAAGAAATAAATCTTATTCAGGACTTGTTTTTTCGGCATTGGCAGGTATTTCTACTGCTGCAATGATGCATATTTGGGGAGGTAAACTGTATATCTTCTTTACAATTCTTCCGGCTGTTATTGTTGCTTTTTTATTTGAGCAATATGACAAAAAAAGAATGCTTTCTTATTTTGTCTGGTTTGGTTTAACTTTTTTTATTGCTCTCTCTATTTTCTATAAGTACACTGTTAAAAACATAATAACAGATCAGGCAGGCGCGCTCACAATTTTTATTTTATTTGTTTTTGCATTAGACTATTTAATCAGTAATACTAAGTTAGGAAAATACACAGAGTTTAATAAACTTGAAAAAGTTCCTAAGAAACTTATTGTTGTTTGTTTTGCGGTAATAATTAGTTTAGTCGGGGCTTTAGTCTTTTTTGGGCCTTCCTTTGTTTTATCTAACTTGAAAAGCGTTTACGACACTTTAATTAAACCTGCGACTTCTAGACTGATTCAAACGGTTGCAGAAAATAGACAGCCTTATTTTGGCGAATGGGCTGGAAGTTTTGGACCTAACTTCAAAGGATTTTTAATAACTTTCTGGCTGATGATTGCCGGTTCAATCGGATTGTTTTATTCCTCATTAAAAGAGTTTAACAGAAAAGACAAAACAAAATTAACGTTGGCATTTGCCTTTATGTTGCTTGCTCTTGTATTTAGCAGGTACTCTCCTGACAGCTTGTTCAATGGAGAAAATTTTGCAAGCAAAGCTTTCTTGTTTGGAGGAATAATTGTATTTGTTTTGGTTTTTGGATATTACTATTTTGAATATGACAACAAAGGCAAAGAAAAATTAAATAAAATTGATTTCGGGCTGCTTTGCTTCTTTTTCTTTTATCTTCTTGGGATAGTTTCATCCAGGGCTGCTGTTAGGACCATTATGGTTCTTGTTCCAAGCGTTTCTATTTTAATTGGATATTGCATTTTTAAGATTTACAGGTATTCTAAGGAAGTCAAAGATAAAAATGTTAAATTTGCTGTTCTTGGTCTATTTGCAATAGTTGTTTTATCTGCTATTTATGCCGGAAATTCATTTTATCAAGAGTCCTTGGCTACAGGAAAAAGCTATGTTCCTTCAGTTTACACACAGCAATGGCAGAAGGCTATGGCTTGGGTGAGGGAAGAAACTCCGAAAAATGCGGTGTTTGGACATTGGTGGGACTATGGTTATTGGCTTCAGAGTATTGGTGAAAGGGCAACTGTCTTGGATGGGGGAAACGCGATTTCATATTGGAATCATATGATGGGCAGGTTTGCTCTAACCGGGCCAAATGAAACCGAAGCTTTGGAATTTTTATATGCTCATAATACAACTCACTTTTTAATTGACTCTACCGACATTGGAAAGTATGGTGCCTTTTCAAGCATTGGAAGCGATGCACATTATGATAGAGCTAGCTTTATTCCAACATTTCTGAGAGACACTACTTACTCTCAAGAGAAAAAGAACTCTACAGTGTTTATGTATAAAGCAGGAGTTGGACTTGATGAGGATATAGTTTATGAAGAGAATGGAAGCAAAATTTATATTCCTACTGGCTCTGGCAATGGCCTGGCTGCAGTTCTGATAGAGAGAAACTCAACCGCTCAGATAATTTCCGCGCCTATTGGAATTTTTGTTGCCAATGGGCAACAATATAGCATTCCGCTTAGATACTTGTATGATGGAAAGTTAAGGGACTTTGGTAAAGGGTTGGAAGCGGGAGTCTTCCTTTTCCCTAGAGTTGACCAAACTCAACAGGGAGTCGGAATTGAGAGAGATGGTGCAATGCTTTACCTAAGCAGAAGAGTAGTTAATTCGCAACTTTCAAGACTTTATTTGTACAAAAAAGACGATAAATATTTCAAACTTGCTCATTCTGAAGACGACATCGTAGTTGCGCAAATTAAAGAGCAAAATCCAACATTTGATAGTGATTTCGTTTACTACCAAGGACTTCGAGGGCCTATTAGAATTTGGGAAATTAAATATCCTAAGGATATTAAATATGACAAAAAGTATATCAGCACGGAGTACCCTGCAGATATATTGTACGCATAATGAAGATTTACATATTGCTGATTCCGATAATTGCAAGTTTTTTGACGACACTAGCATTGCTTCCTTCTTGGATTAAAAAGGCTAAACAAATCGGGCTAGTTTGGGAAGACATGAACAAATACAAGAAGTATTTTGTTTCAGGGTCTGGCGGAATAATAGCCGTATTAGGGTTTGTAATCGGAGTTTTGCTATATGTTTCATACAAAGTTTTTTTATTTAATTCTAAGGATGGAAATCTTGTGGAAATTTTTGCATTATTAAGTTGTATTTTACTTTTAGCTACAGTTGGATTTATTGATGACTTATTAGGCTGGAGAAAGGGAGGTTTGTCTAAGAAGTCGAGAATTATATTGGAGCTTTTTGCTGCAATTCCGTTAATCGTTATAAACGCTGGAAGGAGTTCTGTAATTTTGCCGTTTTTTGGAGGAATTGATCTCGGACTTTGGTATCCATTAGTGATAATTCCGATAGGTATTGTGGGAGCAGCGACAACTTTCAACATTTTAGCAGGTTTTAATGGGCTGGAAGCTGGGCAAGGAATAATCGTTTTGTCAGGTTTTTCATTAGTCGCTTATATGCTTGGAGATACCTGGCTGACTTTGATTGGGCTTTGTATGATTGCCGCACTTTGCGCTTTCATAATTTTTAATTTCAATCCAGCAAGAGTTTTTCCCGGAGATAGTTTAACTTATACTGTAGGAGGACTAGCTGCTTGCATGGCGATTCTTGGGAATTTTGAAAAGATTGCAGTTTTCTTTTTCATACCATATGCTTTAGAGAGCATCTTAAAACTTCGTGGTGATGTAAAAATGCAAAGTTTCGGACTGCCACAGAAAGATGGAAGTTTGGAATTGAGATATGACAAAATTTACAGCGTAAACCACTTGTCAATATGTTTAATGAAAAAAATTGGAGTAAAGCCAACTGAAAGCAGAGTAGTTATTTCAATTTGGACTTTTCAGATTCTGATAATATTGATTGGGCTTTTGATATTTAGACGAGGTTTTTGATGAAATTAGAAAAAGAGCTGGTGAAAGGAAGCGCGATTCTATTAGTTTCTTTTGGAATTTACAACTTGTTTAACTTTTTATTTCAGTCAAGCATGGCTAGACTTCTTAGTTTATCAGATTTCGGAGTTCTTGCCTTTCTTAATAATATGATATACATTCTTGGAGGTTTTTCTGAATCTATTCAAATGACGATAACTAAGTTTGCTGCAAATGAGAAAGAGCCTGGAAAGATTAAGAATATAATTAAAAGGGCACTTAGAAAGTCTTTATCTTTTTGCCTCGGTCTATTTCTCTTTTTTTTAATTGCCGCTATTTTTATTTCTAAATTAACTAAGATAAATTATTTTCTTGTTGCATTTACTGGGTTAATTATATTCAATATTTTTCTTATGCCGATTAATAGAGGTGTTTTACAAGGAAAGAAAAAATTTGGGGCTCTTGGAATTAATATGATATCTGAATCTATCGCGAAGTTTTTATTAGCGGTGTTTTTTGTCTACCTTGGGTGGAATGTATTTGGAGCTATACTAGCTACCTTTTTGGCGGGAGCTATTGCGTTTTATTTAACTTTTATTGGATTAAAAGAGTACACTCGATCGAAAGAAAAAATAGGAGAAACTAGAGGAATATACTCTTATAGCAAGCCGACTTTTTTTATTGTCTTGACGATTTTAATTTTTTATGGATTCGATATAATATTCGCGAAACTTGTTTTTTCTTCTGAAATAGCTGGAACTTATGCAATTGCTTCTCTTTGTGCAAAGATGATTTTTCTTGTAACTCAACCTGTCAGTAAAGTTATGTTTCCCATTGCTGTAGAAAATAATAAAGGAAAAAAGAAATCGAAGAACGTTTTTCTAAACGCATTTGTAACTGTTTTAGTACTAGACTTAATAGCTCTCGGTATTTTCTATTTCTACCCCGAATTTGTCTTAGGAATTTTTAGTGGAAAATCACTTACAGAAGATAGTAAGGCTTTATTTTATTTAGGTGTTAGTATTACAATGCTTTCAATCACAAATTTAATATTAATAAGAAAGTTATCCTTAGATAAAATAAAGCGTCCGAGATTGTTCTTTAGTCTTGTCTTAGTTCTGCTGGCTGCCTTTTATTTGTCTACTGGGATGTTTGTGTTGAATTTAACCAACTTTTCCTTTGGGGTTACGATTTTATCTTTGATTTTCTTGATTATCTCTATTTTATTTAAATAAATTAAGAAGATTTTTCTTCGTGATATTCCTGCTCGGCGTTCACTGCCCAAATATTATCTTTTGATTTTACTCCATTTATTATATTCTCTACTGAAGTCATTGCTGTTAACATAGAATGATCTTGATTATTATAACGGTGCATTCCATTTCTTCCTATTAAAAAAAGATTTTCAATTTTATCCAGGTGCGCTCTTATTTTGGAGAAATTTTTGTATTCCCCAAAATACGCCGGATAAGTTTTTTCCATTTTAATAACGGTTGAGTCTAGCACATCTTTTGAATCTATTATTCCAATCTTCTGTAATTCATGCACTGCCAGTTTTTTCATTTCTTCCTCAGGTTTGGTCCAAAGTTCATCACCCTCATTACAAAAGTATTCTAAACCTATCCAAACATTGTTGCGATTTTCAACTAAATAGGGACTCCAATTGTTGAAAATCTGTAATCTCCCAACTTTAACATCATCTTCTTGAATGTAGATCCAATTGTCCTTGACTAAAGTATTGTCAGATTCTTTTATCTTTATTTTTTTTAGTAATAATCCAACTGTTATAAAATCTCTATAAATTAAGCCTTCGGATATTTTTTTTATTTCCCCAGGGACTTGAGGTTTCATAGACTTGATCAACTCTTTTATAGGCATAGTTGAAAAAACAAAATCGGTTTTTACTTTTACTCTCTTTTTTGTTCTTATATTAAGAAAACTTATAGATTGTATTTTATTTCCATTAAGGGTGATTCCGTCGACGACAGATTCAGTTATTATTTTGCCTCCGTTATTTTCAACTTTTTTTGCAACCGCCTCCCACATTTGACCAGGTCCGAATTTTGGATATAAAAACTGCTCAATCAAAGAAGTTTCAGTATCTTTTTGAGAAACATCTCCTTCCTTAACTTTCCATTTTTTTAAATAATGCAATATAGCCTTAGAAATAGATAATCCTTTAACTCTCTGCGCGCCCCACTCTGCGCTTATTTCATTACATGGAACGCCCCAGACTTTTTCTGTATATGATTTAAAAAAAGTAAGATAAAGCTCTTTTCCGAACCTATTTATAAAGAAATCTTCTAAGGTTATTTCTGGTTTAATTGGGAAAAGAGTGCTCTTCATATAGCTAAAGCCAATATTTGCAGCTTTAAATGAGCCTAAGTTTTCTAAAGTCCTTTTAGATAATGTAATTGGATAATCAAAAAACTTTCTTGTATAATAAATTCTTGACTTTCTAGGACGTAAGAGCATAACTTTATCCGTCTTATTTGGATCTGCATTTCCCTTAAAACCTAAATCGCGTGTCTGCCCTTGATAAGCTATTTTTTCTTGTGGGTTTTGCACTTTCTGTAAGGGCAACATTGTTAACCACCATTTCATTACTCTATCAGACTTAGAAAAAAATCTGTGGCCTCCTATATCTATTCTATTTCCCTTGTAATTTATGGTTCTAGCAATACCTCCCATGAATGTACTTTTTTCAATTACAATTGGTTTTACTTTTGTTTTTTCTAAAAGTTCATAGGCGGCTGTTAACCCAGCAGGACCTGCCCCTATAACCAGTGCAATTTTATTTCTCATTATGAAACCCACCTCAATATTCTTATAATCCCCATATCTGCTTGTTTTTTATGTGCCGAAACGTTTTTTCTTGATAAGATATCAGCCTTATTGTTATGATAATATAAATATGCCTTATAAAGCATCTCGTCATTTGTCAAGGTCGGACTCCATTTTAATTCTCGCTTGATTTTTGAGGTATCAAAAACAAAACTTTCCGCTATCATTTTATATTGATATGGGCCTAAAGGGGAGATCTTAAAGTGATGCGCTAATTTCATTAATAAAATCGCAGGACTTTTGGGTAAATATCCTATTTTGGAACCGGTTTTTGCTTTTTTAAGGACATTATTATAAACCTCTTTGAAACTTTTAACATTGTCTGATCCGATATTGAATATTTCTGATTTGTTGTAGTTAAGAGACTTTATGCATGCATCAATTAAATCTTTGGCATAAATAAATTGATATTTATTTTCACCGTTTCCCACTACCCAAACCTTTTTTCCTTCATCGATGAAGTCAAAAAGTATAGCTAATAGCCCCAGCCTACCTTCATCCATAATTGTAGGACATCTTATAATCACTGCATTAAAATATTTTTTATTGCTCATTAATATTTTTTCTCCTTCTAATTTTGACCTTCCATAAATCTCCACAGGGTTAGGAAGATCTTCTTCCGAAACAAGTCTATTGAAGGGATTGCCCCAAAGACAATTTGAAGACGTAAATACTACTTTTTTTACTCCAAATTCCTTAGCAAAATCCGCAATGTTCCTCGTCCCATTTACGTTTGAAGTCCATAGAAAATTTTTATCCTTAACTGCGTGAGCTAAAATTGCTGCGCAGTGATAAATGGCACTGAATTTATTTTTCGAAAAAACCTCTAGAAGAAGATTTTTATTTCGAATATCACCTTGAATAGAAATAAGATTTTTATGTTTAAATGAGTCCCTTTCTAAATCAATATTCACACAATTGTATCTCCTTCTAAGAAGGTCTTCCTTTAACAAAGACCCAAAGAATCCAGAGCCTCCTGTAATTAAAATATTGCTTTTAATTGCCATATTTACTTTATTTTACTGTTAAAGGCATAAAACTTGATTAATATAAAGTTTATTATAAATGCAAATATAGTTGCTATTATCTTAACGATAAATAAAGATTTAAAATTCAAAATTTCAACTAAAATAATTGCTACTATCTCATTTGTGGCCAGCCCTCCTAAACTTGAAGTATAGTGTCTAATCATTGTTTTTATCACTGACATTTCTCCTCGGCTAAAAATATACTTATTACATAATAAGAAGTTGGTAAGAGTTCCAAAAGTAAAACTGAAAAAGAGAGATATTCTGTAATCTATAAGTAACACTGATGTAAAAAGCATAAAAGACGAAATATCTAGTATAGCAGCAATTCCTCCTGCAAAAAAATATTTAAAGAACTGATTTGATGTTTTTTTAGATTTATTTTCCAATATTTCCCTAAATTTCTGTTGTTTTATCATTGTTGTCTATTATTAAATAAAGAATTGTAAGAGGTGAAATAATTGCCAAAATCAGCGACAATTTAACAATTAAATGCGCCAACAAATCCAGAAGATATTGAAAAAAAGTAGTTGGATAGTAATAATCAAATTGTTTTTCTTTAGGTTCATATCCGATATCATACATAAACCAGTTTTTTGGTTGAGCCGCGAATTCAACAATTGAAGATTTCATTGGAAGAGCCAATTTGTATATTCTTACTGCTTCTGCCTTTTTTCCATATAAGGGAGGTAAATAAGGATTTTCTCTGTTAGGTTCGTAGATTGTGTCAACTAATTGACCATTCTTTTTGAAAAAGTCTGTTAAAGACTCCATTGAGGCATTAAATTCTGGCTGATCTTTTATAGTGCCCCAACCGCAATCATCGTATACGCATTCAACAAAGTAGACTTGTTCTGTAATATTTTTCCCCGGTAACTTGCTTTGGTCATTCATTAACTGAAGAAAGACAGTAGCTTCTAAAAACGGTTTTCCATAAAAGCCCCAGAAAGTTTCGCCCCTATAAATTCTGCCATCCGAAACTATGAGATCTATGTTGTTTATCGCTTTATCTCTAAAGTCTATAATTTGAGCAGTTCTTCCCATACCGAAAACTTGAATAAATACTGTCGTGGGTCTGCTTAATAAGAATAAAGAGATGCAAAACAAGGTTATGAAGAAAATAGTTGTTAGATTTTTATTTTTAGAACGATTAATAAAACTCACTAATAAGGAACCTGTCAAAGGAATCATAAATAATTCAAAAAATAGAAAATGCTTAACTAAGGCTATTGAGCTTGCTAAAAAAGGAAAAGCAAAAAGTATCAAGAGAATGAATAGCTTGGAATATTCTTTAACTAGAGAATTTTTCTTTAAAACCAAAAGCAAGAGACTTAACAAACTAGTATAGAAAATAAAGGGTGTTACAGCTTGTAGTTGTTTTAAGACCACTATACTTAACGGATATCCAGAAGAATCTATTTTGTTTGTCTTCGGAATCAAGAAGGCAGACCATGCAGCACTTTCATTCCAATTTCCTAACCAAGAATAATACTGTGCGGCTTTATCTTCTCCTAATCTTAAGAATTTAGTAAATTGCAAGTCCAAAAAACCTTTTTCTTGGTAGAGAGAATAGTTGTAAATTAATTCTGGTAGGCAAAATACCAAGGTGAAAGCTAATAGAATAGAGATTAGTTGAATATTTTTTTTCGTTATAATCTTTTCTTTTAATTTGTACTTATTATATGCAAAGTATAGAAGAATAGAAGGCAAAAACAAAACTGGATAGACCTTTGTGTAAATTGCGAGCCCGATAGATATTCCACTTAAAGCAAAATAAATATTTCTTTCCGATTTAATTGCTTTTATTGAGAAGAAAACAAATAGAAGTGTAAAAAATATAGCCATTACATCCATTTCTGCAACTGTGCTTCTTATATGAAATGGTGCTATTGAGAGAAGGAAAGCCGCTATTAAAGAAGTCTTTTCATCAAAAAATTCTTTCGAAATTAAATAAATTAAGAAAATACTAAATGATCCGAACAAAATTGAAGCAATTCTGGAAGCTAATTGGGTATACCCAATTAAATTATACATCAGGCTAGTAAATCCAAACCACAGTCCTGCAGACTGTTCAAACGTAACCAATCTTCCTGTTGAATAGAAATTTACCGCATGAGTAACAAAATGTAATTCATCTGCGTTTGGTTGAATGTTGATAGCTGCAATTAATCTTAGTATAGCTCCTAAGAGAAATATTAAAAATAGGTAGATTGTTTCCTTTTTTAAAGAGAAAATATTGTCTACTAGTTTGGACAAAATATCTTCCTTTGGCTCTTCACTCATGAATCAACTAACTATAGATATATTTAAAATATTTTGTTTTTTTGTTTTTTGTGATGAAAATCTCTATAGTGATACCTGCCCACAATGAAGAAAAACGCATAACAAGAACACTTAATTCTTATTCTGAATATTTTGAGAATTTAAGGGTAGAGGAGGTCTTAGATTATGAGGTAATAGTCAGTATAAACAATACTAGTGATGGCACACAAAAAATAGTAAGGGAATTTATCAAGAAGAATAGGCGTATAAAATGCTTAAATTTAGTCAGGGGGGGAAAGGGGTACGCTATTATTGAGGGCTTTAAAGAGTCTCTAAAAAATGAGAATGATTTAATTGGTTTTGTTGATGCCGATATGGCGACTTCTCCCCAAGAATACCATAAACTTTTAAGCAGCATGGGGAATAGTGACGGTGTTATAGCAAGCAGGTGGATTAAGGGGGCAGTTGTTTCTCCTAAACCTCTATTTAGAAGAATGGTGGCGCGTTGGATGTTTAATACATTAATTAGGGCCATCTTATTTCTCTCATATAAGGACACGCAATGTGGTGCTAAAATTTTCAGAAGAAGGGTTGTTGAAGAAGTTATTCATAAGATTACAATGTCGCAATGGGCTTTTGATGTTGATTTATTGTACCAGATGAAAAAGAAAGGTTTCAGAATTAAGGAAATTCCTACAATTTGGACTGATAAAGAATATTCAAAAATTAATTTTTGGGCTGCTGGACCATGGATGGCTCTTGGAGTGATTAGGCTAAGACTTATAAATTTAAATCATTTGAAAAGCATGGGGGCTAAAGATTAGATAGGCTGTATGAAAAAAAGAATAAAATATTCCGCGATAATTGCCTTGGCTCCCTGGAGAGAAGCTGAGATTTTAAGTTCTATTAAAGAAACTAAATACGACCACTCAAAAATTGAAATAATAATAGAGAAGGGCTTGAATGTGCCAATTAATAGAAATAATGGCATTAAAAAGTCTAAAGGGGAGATTTTAATATTCTTAGATGACGACGGAATCATAGAAAAAGATTTTTTTAAAAATGTTGATTCCTTTACTAACGAACACCCTGAAATAGCTATATTTGGAGGTCCGCAATTAACTCCAAAAGACGATTCATTTTTTTCCAAAATTAATAGAGATGTTATGGCGGAGGAGCTTGTTTGTCCGGGCATTAGTAAAAGATACAAGAAAAACCCTTTAAGTCTTAATGCGAATTCAAATTTCTTGAGCGGGGCCCTTTTAATTTGTAGAAAAGAAGTTTTCAAGGATTTATTATTTGATCCGAAACAATATCCTGCAGATGAAGTAAGTTTAATTGATAAAGCAAGGAGACTTGGATTTAAAGTAGGATACACTCCAGAGGTTTTTATTTATCATAGAGGTAGAAGCAATACAAAGGGATATGTTAAGCAGATATTTTTCTTTGGAAATTCTAGATCGAGGAAGGAGAAACTAAATGGCTTTTTTAAGAACCCTTTATTTTATTTTCCTGCAGTATTCGATATATATTTATTGTTTTTAATTGGACTTATGATTTTTTCTTTTATGAAGAATATTAGTTTGGCTAGATATTTAGTGTTTTTTATTCCTTTATTTTTCTACTTTGTTATATTTTTTATTGTTGCACTGAAGATTTCATTAAAGAATAAAAATGCTAAGTCTTTTTTTGTATCTTGCTATTTAATTTTTCTAACACATATTTCTTATGGTGCTGGAATAATATCTGGAATAGTAAATAAGAGCCAAAGGGAAGGAATTTAATATGAAGATATTAGTTACTGGGGGTCTAGGTTTTATTGGTTCTAATCTTGTTAAAAGATTACTACAAGAGAATAATTCGATAACTGTTTTAGATAATCTAAAAAACTCACAAAAAATAGAAAATTTTGATTTCCTAAATAAAATTAAATTCATAAATGGAGACGTACGAGATGCTTCTGTTGTTATGGATTTAACTAAGGATAAAGACATTGTGTTTCATCTTGCTGCATTTGCTAATGTAAGAGAAAGTATAAAATTTCCTGAATATTGTTTTTCAACAAATGTTACAGGAACGTTAAACGTCTTAAAATCCTCTCATGTAAATAAAGTAAAGAAGGTTGTATTCTTTTCTTCTAGAGAAGTTTATGGAAATCCTAAAAAAATTCCAGTAAAAGAAACAGAACCAAAAGATCCAATAAATCTTTATGGTTTGACTAAATTAATCTCTGAGGATATTTGTGAGTATTTTATAAATAAAGGTTTAAACGTAACTATATTCCGTCTCGCAAATGTTTACGGGGAGATGGATTTTGTACCGGGCAGAGTTATACCGACTTTTATAAAAAGCGCCTTAGAAAACAAAAAACTTAGTCTAAATGGCGGGCAACAAACACTGGATTTTGTACATGTAGAAGATGTTATAGATAATATTATTTTAGAGATGAAAAGCCAAGTTAATTCAATAATAAATATTGGAAGCGGAAAAGAGATATCTGTAATTGAGCTTGCTAAAAAAATTATTTTATTATCGGAGAGCAAGTCTGATTACCAGATAAATTCTGCTAGTTCTCAAGAGGTGACTAGATACTGTTCAGACATCTCGATGATGAGATCCAAACCAAAGATTATATTCGACGAAGGATTAAAAAAATTAATTCAATATTATAAAAATGAAACAAAAAAAGAATGAGCGCGAAAAACTGCCAACTGTTAGTTTTGTTATTTGTACTTTAAACTGTAAAGACTATCTCAAACTTTGTCTACAAAGCATTAGAAAACAAGATTATCCCAAGAAAAAAGTAGAAATTGTAATTGTAGATAGTTATTCCACTGATGGAACTTTAGAAGTAGCCAAAGAATACGGCTCTAGAATTATACTAACTAAAATAAGAGGGTATATGGAAGGAAAAGGCATGCCTAAATCAATAGGATGTGAAAAAGCAATGGGAGACATTGTTATAACAATTGATTCTGACAACTCTCTTGTTGAAAAAGATTGGCTTAGAAAAATGATTTATCCTTTAATCTATGATTCTTCAATAGATTATGCAATTTGCAGGCAAGCCGTAGTTAGATCAGATCCTTTAATTAATCAATACCTGGCATATGTTGGCACCGATCCTTTTGCTGTTTATACTTCCTTAGATCCTCATATCTCTCTAAGGAAAGTTAAATTAGAAGACAAAGGGAAATACTTTGTGTATAATAATACTGAAAAAAACTTTTTGATCACTGGAGGATATTACTTAGCCTTTAGAAAAAAAATTCTTAATGAGATAGGAGGATATACTAGAGATGTAGATGTTGCCTATCGCTTGTCCAAAAAGAGGGGCGGTGCAAATATAGCGATAGCAAAGAATGCACATCTTCATCACCTAATTACAAAAAGCACTAAAGATTTTCTTAGAAAAAAAATTAAGTGGGGCGAATATTACTTTAGATCTAAAAATCAAGAAAGAGAATTTAAGTGGAACTCTGGATTTTGGGGCAAGACTGGTAAAGTGAACTTTTATTTTCAAGTTTTAAAGGGGTTGTTGTTTCTACCCGCATTTATAACTTCTCTAAGAATGGTCTATTACTATAAAGATAAAGCTTGGTTGCTTCATGCACCCTTAACTTTTGGAACAACCGCTGCTTATATTATTTCATTTGCTAAAGCTAAATCTGGTTATTTTTCCAAGCATAAGTAGTTAGGTGGTTTGGAAAGTCTGATTTTGATTTGTATCCTAATTTTTTAAAGAAATTTTCTAAATAAAAAGACGTTGTTTTTCCATTCACTATATGATAAGAGGCTATTGCAACATGAACTTTATTATTTTTCAAAGTCGATTTAGCTCCTTGAACAGCTTCAATTTCTGCACCTTCAATATCCATTTTTAAAACATCAATTTTAGGAATTTTAAGTTCTTTTAGTTCATCATCGAGACGTGCTACTTTGATCTTTATAGATCCTTTTTTTTTCGATAAAGTAGAATGTAATCCGTCAGAATTTTCTAGATTTAGAGTTGTGTTTCTATTCCAAAGGCCTTTTGGAATTATTATGTAATTATTTAGTCCTTCTTTTTTTAGGTTCTTTTCTAGTACTTTTCTGTTTTTAGTATCTGGCTCAAAGCAAATTATCTTGCCTTCTCTTCCCACTTTTCTGGCTGCAAAAACTGCATAATCTCCTGGATATGCACCAGCATCTACTACGAAATCTCCTTTTTTTAACTGATAATACTTTTCATAACCCTTTACTGGAGAAATATCTTGCAAAAATCTTGGACTTAATCTGCTAAATGCTAAAAAATATCTTAAATCATTTTTTAGTGAGACCTCTGGAATCTTCTCAAAAACAATAGACATTAGAGTACCTCGTTTCATCTTGCTAAATAAATTTGTTTTTAATTTCGTATACTATTAGAATCGGTTGCGTTTGTTGTTGATCTGCAAAATAAACCTTAACTGGAACTACAGTTTCATTATGCTTTTGGCCCCAAGTATAAGCCCATTGGGGGGTAAAGACAGGTTCGAATATTGAAACTGCGACATACCTTGGTTTTATTTCTTTTAATTTATCATTGAAGTATTCTTCGGTGTTATTAGAACTATTATCAAAAGCGAAGGTGTAAACTTTTCTTTCTGTGTAATAGGAATGTTGTGGTACAGAAGCGCTTACGATCACATCGTTATTGTTTGAATGTTCTTTTATCCAGATCCCAGAATCTTTTACTTGTGAGTAAGAATCAACCTTTGCATTAATAATCATGTTTGCATGTGCTAACTGAGTGTAAAAACCAAACAAGGAAAAAGCTACTATTAGAATTGTTGTGATTTTTTTGTTTGATAGCTTTTCTCCGATGGTACTTGAGAAATCAATGATTCCTTTAGATGTAAATGCAAGCATTCCGGGTAATAGGGGGAAGAACCATCTGAACTCGTAGTCTTGGGCTCTTATAAAAAAGATAAGGGAAATTAACAAGCAGATTATTAATAAGAAGTTTAACAAGTCTGATTTAAACTCTAAGAATTCCTTGTCTGGTTTTAATTTCTTAAATTTGTCATAGCTCAGAAACATCTTTGCTAATGCTATAACTGTTCCTAATAAAAATAAGTAATATAATAAATTTGGTAAGCTAGGGTTGATTGGTTGATAGTAACCCTTGAATACTGTGAGATGGACGTAATTTATTGGTCTGTCTAAGTTATAATAGTACGTGACAAAGGGCGAATGAATTTTGCCTATAAATGTAAAGAATAAGATGGTAAGAATAGCAAAAAAAATCAAAGTATAGGTTGTATTTTTCTTATTCCTAAATATTAAATCTCCTTTTAATAGTATAAGAAAGAGCACTAATCCCACAGCGAACATTAAGCTTCCTGGTCTGAACAAAACCGATATTACTGCTAAGATAATAACAGATACTAAAGAGTATTTGCTACTTATGAACAAAAATTTCTCTTTTTTTAAGTAAGATTTTACTAATACAATGAGTGAAAGAAATTGGAATATTAAAGAAAAGTTTTCTGTATGGAAGCGGTTACTATAAAAAAGATGTTCCCAAAGAACTGAAAATATCAAAGTAGAAATTAATGCGATTCTTTTATCAGCATACATCTCCTTTAGTAAATAATAAAAAAAGTAAATCAGAATTAATGAGGAAATGTATAAAACAATAAATCTGATTGTCTGTTCAGTTAAACCTAACCTAAAAAATATTGATACAAACAGAGAAAAGGTAGGTAATCTAATTGCTTCAAGATTATAATGACCTAGTCCTGCAAGACTCTTAGCGGTGGCCATATAATCTGACTCGTCCCACCATAGGGCCTGGTTTTTAGTCATAGTATAAAAATAGAATCTTATTACAACGACAGTAATGAATAAGAGAACAAAAACTAAGTTTTCCTTTTTGTTAAGCCAATTTTTTGTCTTTTCTTTGTGAACGTTTATAGTTACTTCCTCTTTGTTTTCCATAAAAGTACTAAGTTAGGAGGTTTTTATTTATTTTGATTCTATGAAATGCAAATCGGCCTAGTTAGAGAGTTAGAGTCATTTTCTATAGACAAACAATTAAAAGGGGTAAAATTTTAATCATTTTATGGAATTTAAGAAAAGCTATTTTGATAGCGGAAAAGAATTTAATAAAAAGAAAGGTTTGTATGCTATTAAAGAAAGACTGCCTGTTAAAGACTATTTTAAAACAAGGTCAGAGAAGCATTATAATTTGATTCTTATGGAAAAATGGAAACTTCTTAAGGATTGTAAAAGAGTTTTAGATGCGGGTTGTGGGAGGGGTCAGTTTATTAAATTGAATCCATTCAATATTCAAGTTGCTGGAGTTGACGTAATTAAAAGCGAGACAGACTTGGCAAAGAAAGAGGGTTTGAACGTTTGGTTTGCTGATATAACTAAAAAAATACCCTTTAAGGACTCTAATTTTGATGGATTAATATGTTCACATGTACTTGAACATTTAGAAAACCCAGAGAAGGCTTTTTCTGAGTTTAAGAGAGTGCTAGTCAATAATGGAACTCTAGTAATTGCAGTACCTAATTTTAGTTTTAAACAATTCTACAAAGACCCCACTCATAAGAGACCTTATCCAAGAGAGGCATTGTATAGGATTTTGATGGACAATGGATTTACAGATGTAAAAATAATCAATGGGCCTGGTTTGAATCAATTAGTGAGCGGAGTTCTCTTCCCATTCCCTAAGGTCAGACATTTCGTAGAAAAGTCTTTCGGAAATATTAAGCCATGGGAAATATTAGCAATTGCAAAAAATCAAAAGTAATCAAAAGCATTTTAAACATATGATAAATTTTATTTATATGGGTAAAATAAAAGAAAGAATAAGAGAGCTTTTACTGACTCTTGATTATTTATTTTGGCAGATATTTGATATTTCTAAGTTTAAAGTGATAAAAAAAGAAAAGATAAAGAGGGTTTTAATTATACATTCAGGTGCGATCGGAGAGTTATTGGCTGCTACTCCAGTTGTAAGGGCAATAAAAGAAGAGCTAAATGCGGAGATTCATTTCATGGCAAAGGAAGGATCTTCATCGATACTTAATAACAATAATAATATTGAAAAAATAATTCCTTATATTGGAAAATTCAAAGAAGATTTAAACTCAATTAAGAGAGAAAAATATGATTTGGCTTTAATTCTCTGGCCAGGTTCACTTAGGATAACTATGATTTGTTTGTTAGCCGGAATAAAATATCGCATTGGCTGTTTTAAAATGGTTAAGGAAGGGCCTGCTTTCTTTTTCACTAGAAGAATTTTTCCATTGAAGTTTAACGGCAAGCACGCTGTGGAATCAAACATGATGATTCTCGGTTTAATTAAAATAGATGATAAAGATCCTAAACTAGAGGCTAACCCATCAAAAAAAGCGGTAAAAAAAGTAGAGGAGTTTTTGAAAAAGAATAAAATGAAAAATTTCGCGATAATTCATCCAGGTTATGGGAAATTTAAAGAAGGCAAACACGTCTCTAGAAGATGGTCAGAGAAAAGATATGCGGAAGTAGCTGATCAATTAATTAAAAGATTTTCTTTGAAAGTTCTAATTACTGGCACACAAGATGAGGAGAGTTTGGCTAAAAGTATCTATGACGGTGCTAAAAACAAAAAAGATATTTATGTTGGCACTGGCAAGTTTGATATTGATGAACTTCTTGCTCTTTTAACCAAGACTAAAATTTTAATTGCCCCTGACACTAGTATAATACATATGGCCAGTGCTTGCGAAACTAAAGTTGTTGATTTAATGAGCAGAAGTCCTCCTTCACAATGGAGACCTTGGATGAAATCTGATAATTATAGAGTATTATATCATCCTGCAAATGAGAGGGGAGATCCTTGTGATGATGAAGATCAAAGTTGTATTTTAGCTATAACGACTGAAGAAGTTATGAAGGCGATTTCAGAATTACTTGAATAAATTATTTCAATACTTTTTTATAAGCCTCAAGAGTCTTTTTAGCAACCATTTCCCAAGTATAATTTTTTAAGATATGTTGAGATAGATTTTTTGACTTGGGCCTGGAATGTGCTTTATTTAGGGCTTCTTTTATAGAATCAAAATTAACAGGGTTGCAAAATTCTGCAAATCCCTCAAAGTAGTCTTTTGTGCTTCCCCTATTGGTAATCATAAGATTACAACCTGCTAAGCCGGCTTCTAAAGCGACTAGTCCAGGAGTTTCATACCAACTTGGCAAAGCCAGCGTTTTAGCGGCAGCATAAGCTGAAGATAAAATCGAAGAGTTAGGAGGAAAACTTCCTAAAAAGACAGTTTTTGAACCTTTTGCAGCATCTAAGCATTTTTTCGGATAATCAGAATGAAAAGGGGCAACATTTCCAATAACTACAAGTTCAAGATCTAGCTCTTTTGTTGCTCTGATTAATTTTAGTAGATTTTTACGAGGATCGATTCTTCCTACAAACAGAACAAAGTCTTTTTTCTTATATTTCTTTATAAATTCTGATGGGTTAGACCTCAAAAATTTCTTGTCAACCCCATTTGGAACGATCGAGATTTTACTCGCTGATATGCCGAATCTTTTTATTAGAACCTTTTTTTCTGTCTCTGAATTTGGAAGGACTATATCGGCCAACTCCAAATAACCTTTGTAAGGATAGATTTGGTAGAAAGGGTTTTTCTCATTTTTCCATAAAGCCAGTCTTTCGAATATTATCTTCCCTAAGCTCTTAAATTTTTCATCTGAAAATAAAAGTTCTTCTGGTGGCCAGTAAATTGAAGATAATGCTAATTTTAAGCCTGAATTTTTTGCAACAGAAAAAGCTTTGAAACTATCTCTTTGCATAGAGAAATTTTGAAATATTTGAAAATCCTCAAACTTGTCATTAAAGGGGTCGAAGCCTTTGACTTTTATTCCTAACTTTTCTAAGCCCTCTTTTGTTTTAAGTAATTGCACTTCTGCTCCACCGAACATTGAACTTTGAAAGGCGGTTGGTTGAGTGTTAAATAAAACCTTCATTTGTTCATTTAAAATGGGTACTTTAAATATGTTCCCAAAATAGTCTAGTTTATAAACATTGTATAAGCTATACTTTAATGAAAATTTGTATAGTCTTAGGAACAAGACCTGAAATAATTAAGATGGCTTCTTTGATAAGAGAATGTGAAAGAAGAAAGTTAGACTTTTTTATTTTACATACTGGACAACACTATAGTAAAGAGCTTGATGAACAAATATTTGATGACTTAGAATTGCCCAAAAGTAGGTATAATTTAGGAGTTGGAGGACAACCTTATAGAAAACAAGTAGGAATAATGATTAAGGAAATATCTAAAATTTTAGAAAAAGAAAAACCAGACGTGGTAATCGTTCAAGGCGATACGATTTCTGTGCTTGCTGGAACTTTAGCGGCTAAAAAATTTAACATAAAGGTAGCCCATCATGAAGCAGGTCTTAGAAGTCATGATATCACTATGCTGGAGGAAACAAATAGAATAATTACAGATCATGTATCTGATTTTCTCTTTGCCCCTACTCCTGATGCTTTGAAGAATTTACATCAAGAAGGTCGCGAACCTGATAAAATATTTTTAACTGGGAATACTATTGTAGATACTGTAAATCAGAATTTGGAAATAGCTAATAAGAAAAGCGATGCTTTAAGAAAGTTAAAGATAGAACCAAATGAGTATATCTTAGCTACTATTCATAGGGCGGAAAATGTCGATAAGGATGATAAGTTAAGAAATATTTTAGAAGGGCTCAAGATGGTTCAAACTAATTTGAATTTACCGTTAATCTTCCCAATTCACCCTAGGACTAAAAATAAAATTAAAGAATTTAATATTGAACTTCCAGAAAATTTAACGTTAATCGATCCCTTGGGATTTTTGGAATTTCTTCAGTTGGAGGCAAATGCAAAAGTTGCGTTAACTGATTCTGGAGGAGTTCAGGAAGAATGTTTTATTCTAAAAGTCCCTTGCATTACTGTAAGAGAGAATACTGAGAGGCCAGAGACTATTGAGTATAAGGCTAATATTTTGGCAGGAACAGAACCTAAAAAAATACTTGAATGTACTTTACATATGATTGCCAACTACCCAAAATTGAATAATTGGGAAAACCCTTTTGGAGATGGAAACGCTGCCAAAAGAATAATGGAAATTCTAACTAAATTTCTTTAAATTGGTTTTTAGTTATATAGATATACTTAACCTAATGCGTAAATAAATGGCGATAGCGCACTACTTTGTCCAAAGATAATTAATAGACCCATTATAACTAAAAGTATTATTGTTGGAAGCAACCACCATTTCTTTCTTACTTTTAAGAAATCCCAAAGTTCTCCTAATAGACCCTTATTTTGTTCCATATTTTTTCTTAAACTTATTTATATAAAAAGCTTTATTATAACTAAGCAGTAGTTTCTGTGGTACTTGAATTAAAGCGAAATAAAGTTTATAAATGACCCTCCCTTATATCAAAAATGAAGTTTGAAGAGGATAAGAAATACAAGAAATTTGGCAAAATTACGGGATTTTTACTTTTTGCATTGATTTTTAGTATTGGTTTAACCATAATCTCTAGGTTTACTAAAATTCCAGACCTATCTTATCTTGCTGCTGTCTTTGCAACAGTAATAATTTTATTATTAGGTTTCACTTTTAGAAAAATATTAGAATGAAATGGAAAAATTTTTATAAAGGATTTAAAGAAGGAAGAGACTATTTCTCCAGTCTAACCTCTGCTATAGTAAACTCTGTATTACTAAGTGTTGTTTATTTTATAGGAATTGGGTTTACCAGTATATTTGCAAAGATTTTTGGGAAGAATTTTCTTGATCTAAAACATAAAAATGATATGAACAGTTATTGGGAAGAATTAAATTTGGAAAAAAAGGAGAACGCTTACTACTTCAAGCAATTTTAAAATGTACATTCTAGGAATAAGTTGCTTTTATCACGACTCTGCTGCAGCTCTTATAAAAGATGGCCAAATTGTAGCCGCGGCGCAAGAAGAAAGATTTACAAGGAAGAAACACGACACTTCTTTTCCTATTAATGCTATAAACTTTTGCTTAGAAAAAGAAAAAATTACTGTAAACGACCTGGACCATGTCGGGTTTTATGAGAAACCAGTTTTGAAACTTGAGAGAGTCTTATATCAACATCTTGAAACATTTCCTAGAAGTTATAAGGTTTTTTTGGGCAATATTCCTTCTTGGCTAGGAGAAAAGCTTAGAGTAGTAAAGATAGTGAAAAAGAAACTAAAATACAAAAAAGGCATACATTTTGTCGACCACCATATGGCGCACGCAGCGAGTTCATTTTTACCAAGTCCTTTCAAAAAAGCCGCAATAGTAACTGTAGACGGCGTCGGAGAATGGACAACTACTGCTTATGGAATTGGTGATGAAAATAATATTAAGCTAACAAAAGAAATAAAATTTCCAACTTCTATTGGACTACTGTATTCTGCTATAACGGCTTATTTAGGATTTAGTGTGAACAATTCAGAGTATAAAGTAATGGGTTTAGCACCTTATGGAAACATGAACAAAAAAACAAATGAGTACTATAAAAAATTGATGCGCACTATTGATTTGAAAGAAGATGGGAGCTACAGATTTGACATGTCCTACTTTACTTATCATTATAAGAATAGAATGCCTTCAAGAAAATTATGCCAGTTATTGGGCGGGCCAATAAGAAAAGGAGAATCTGAGATTACCCAAAGGCACCAAGATATTGCTGCGGCTGTTCAACTTGTCACAGAGGAAATAATGACAAAAATATTGAATCATGTATATGAAGAGACAAAGTGCAAAAATGTTGTTCTAGGTGGCGGAGTCGGATTAAACAGCGTTTACAACGGCAAAATACTTCGAAACACTAAATTCGAGAAAATCTGGATTCAACCAGATCCGGGAGATGGCGGGACTTGCATCGGTGCAGCCATGTATATTTATAATGTGCTCTTGGGCAATAAAAGAAATTTTGTACTAAATAGCCCTTATCTTGGACCGAGCTATTCAGATAAAGAGATTAAAGAGTTTTTAGACAACAATAAAATAAACTATAAGCAGTTTAGTTCTGACAAAGAAGCAGTTATGAAAGTTGCTGACTTGATATTCAACAATAACGTTATTGGGTGGTTCCAAACTGGAATGGAATGGGGGCCAAGAGCCTTGGGAGCAAGAAGTATTCTATCAAATCCTTGCAATAAGAATATGCAAGAAATACTTAATTTAAAAGTTAAACATAGAGAGAAGTTTAGACCCTTTGCACCCGTAGTTTGTGTTGAGGATGCACAAAAATATTTTGAATGTGACTTGCCAATTCCAGAGCCGACCGATTTTATGTTGATGGTTTATCCTATTAGAAAAAAATATCATTTAATAATTCCAGCGGTTACGCATGTAGATGGCTCTGGAAGATTACAGACAATTAGAAGAAATCAGAATCATCTTTATTACGATTTAATAAAACAGTTCGGTAAATTATCTAAGATTCCGATATTAATTAACACGTCTTTTAATATAAGAGGAGAGCCTATTGTTTGCACACCTTATGATGCATATAAATGTATGATGGGAACTGGAATTGATTATTTGGCAATGGGAAGATTCTTGATCAAAAGAGAAGATAATCCTCAAGATATTTGGGACAGTGAAAAATATGCGAAGGATTAATCTAGTTTTGATTTTTCTAGTTGGTATTATTTTAATTTTTGAGATTATTGTGAGAATTTACTATATCATGCCTACAGAATCATTGCCTTCCAACATTTTTGTTTATGACTCGCAGACTGGCTACGCGTTAAAACCAGGTTTTTCTGGAAACTTTCCGGATTCAGATATTCCGATAATTATTAACTCAAAGGGTTTGAGGGATTACGAGCATTCTTATAAGAAGAATGACTCTCAAATTAGAATACTTTTTATTGGCGATACTGCTTCTTTTGGTCAGGATAAACCTGTTGAGGAGAGCGTTCCAAAGAAAGTCGAAGAGTTATTTAGACAGAAGGAAGATAATGTGGAGGTTATCAATGGGGCCGTTCCAGGATACCAAATTCTTAGTGAGCATAATAGATATTTTTCTGAATTAAAAAAATATGATGCAGACTTTGCGGTTATACTAGTTTCATTAAACGATATCAACTATGATAACTTGACTATAATAAAAGAGAATTTTGACAAATATGGTGACTCTGGAGGCGGCGTGCCAGATACTCCTACTGTAAGTTTCATAAAAAATATTTGCCATTCGTGTGTCTTTTCTTATTCGGTGTTTTTAAGAATCAAAGCTCATAAAGGAATTGGCAATACCGGTCTTATTCAAGAAATAATGGAAAAGTGGTCGAATCCAGAAAATTCAGATTTTTATGATCAACATATTACTAATTTAACTTCTGATTTAAAGGCAAGAAATATAACTGTTATTTTAGTCGTGCCCCCATATAAATGGCAACTTAGTGATTTTGAAACTCGCTCTATCCCGCAAACTAAACTAAGTGAAATTTCTAATAGAGAAAAAATTACATTGGTAGAGTTGCATCGCGAATTTATGCAGGGAGATATAGAATCAAACTATGATTCGGGCGCTGGAGGAATGCTGGCAAGTTTTAAGGGAAACAATATAATTGCTTCAGCGATATATGATGAAATTGTTTCAAAAGGGAATGTTTCGAAAGACAAAAATATTCGAGAATTATTACGATAAAAGTTAACAAATTCTGCGGTTAGTTTATATACCGAGCTACATTGTGATGAAGATGAAAACAATTAATGAAAATTTTCTAAACAAAACTATAGTTTTCTTTATTATTTTTTTTACTTTTGTTTTGCTAATTGGAAGTTATATTATTTCGCCTTCCTATTTTTTGAAATACAGCCCAGATGGAATGCTAAGAGCAAGTACAGTAGAAAAAATAAACAAGTTGAGATTTGGCTCGTTTATTGTAGGATTATTTTTTTTAATGATTCTAATTTATTTTATATCAAGGAAAAATAAAATAAAGCCTTTTGTTTCAAAGCATAAGGAGAAAATTATTAATTTTTTAATCTTTCTGTTAGTTCTACTTGTTTTTCTCTGTATCACAGAAATTACTTTAAGATTAACAATAAGTGGAGAAACTTCTTCTGCAGGAATTGGCCCGGAGTCAATAAAATTTAATCAAAAATATGTTTCTTTAAATAGCGATAAAATGAGAGATAGAGAATTTACATTTGAAAAACCAAATGGAACTATTAGAATTGCGGTGGTGGGGGATTCTATAACTTTCGGTTCTGGAGTTAAGGACGTAAATAACGTATACTCAAAATTATTAGAAAATAAATTAAATAATAACTCAAGAACTAATTTTGAAGTGCTTAATTTTGGAGTTCCAGGGTATAATTCCGACGACGAATTAGAAATAGTTAAAGACAAAGTTATGAAATACCACCCGGATGTTATTATTATCGGGTATGTTCTAAATGATCTTGAAAATGTTGATCCAAAACTACAGAAAGAAACGGCTATTAATTTAGAAGTACCTTATATTGGATTTGTATTGAGAAATAGCATTTATACTTATTATTATTTTGAATCAAGGCTCAATAGAGCTATGGAGAATTTAGGGCTAAAGAAAAATTATGTCTTTCTTCTTAATGAATATTTTGCTTCTGAGAAAAACAAGGAAATAAACCGAGGATATTATGAACAGATTAAAAATATCGCTAATAAAAACAAGGTTAAAGTTGCGTTAGTGTATTTTCCAATGATAGTTGACTTTAAACCGTATCCTCTAGAATCTTCTCAAATTTATGTTAAGGAAGTAGCTAAAGAAAATGGATTTTACTTCATAGACATATTAGAAGCTTACCAAGACCACAAGCCTCAAGATTTAGTAGTAAACAAATATGACGCTCATCCTAATGAGCTTGGACATCAATTGGCGGCTGAGCAGATATACGAAAAATTAATGGAAATGGGTATTACTAATAGTACAGCTAATACCAAGAGCGTTAAGTCAACTACTCGAGAAAGCCATTAATTGTTTTTTTGAAAATTAGATATTTGTTCTAAAAGATAGTTAAGATCCTCTTCAGTGTGCTTAGCAGATAATTGTATTCTTATTTCATCTCTTCCCTTCGGAACAACAGGATAAGAAATATTTGTAACTAAAATATTCTTTTCAAACAGGTTTTTTGTTAGGTCTTGCGCTTTTTTTGCGTCTCCTATAAGTACCGGTTGAATAGCATGTTCTGATGAAGACGCGAAAGAAATTTTTCTCTTAGTCGCTTGTTCTTTAAAATGTACTATATTCTTATTTAGTTTATTTATTAAATCGGCTCCTTTTTTTTTGACTATTCTGACAGATTCGAGACATGCAGCAGCTGTACTAGGTGAGATTGGATTTGAATAAATATATGTTGCTGCAGACTCCTTAAAATAATTGATTATTAATTTGTCACCTACAACATAACCTCCATCGACCCCAAACCCTTTGCCAAAAGTACCAACAAGAAGATCTGCTTTTGCATCGCACCTTTCTTCGCATCCTCTACCTGTAGAACCAAAAGAAGCGACTCCATGAGAATCGTCGATAAGAAGTGTAATGCCTTCTTTAAATTCTGAATCATATTTCTTGACTATTGAACATATTTTATTGATTTCTGCATATTCTCCAAGCATACTGAATATACCATCGCTAATCAGTAATATTCTGTCAACTTTTCCTTTTAGAGCAAAAATGCTTTTTTCTAGATCCTCTAGATCTAAGTGCCGATATACAATTTTATTTTCTGTTTGAAGATTCGAAAGACGAATTCCATCTATGATACAACGATGATTAAGTTGATCTCCAATAACTGCGCTGCTTTCATTAATCAAAGAATCTTTTGCTTGTTTTTTTAAAAGGCTATAAATAACTGCAAGATTTGTAGTAAATGCTGATGAAAAGACTAGCGCTGCTTCCCTATTGTGGAAAGAGGCTATTTCTTTCTCTAACTCAATGTGGATTATTGATGTACCAGATATAAACCGAACAGCTCCTGGACCAGATCCAAATTTTCTAGCTGCGACTTCTTCAGCAGCTATGATTCTTTTGTCAAATCTTAAACCTAGATAATCATTTGAATTGAAAACTAAAAATTTTTTTCCGTTTATAATTGCCTTATTTTCTATATATCCCTCAATAATTTTTTCTTCTCTTTTTGTTGTCCCAAGCAGATCGATTCTTTTTAATTCCGCACTTAAAGTTTGATAGAAATTATTCTTTCCTAATTGTGAAGATCCCCCTACCGAGTTCATTGAGGTATTTATTTTAAAGGTTATATAAACATTACGAAATTCTTGCATATTTTGAATCATACATCGCTCTATAACAATCTTTTAAAAGAAGGTAAGGGTAAAAACTTAGACATTAAATGGAGAAAGAAATTTCACTTAGAAGAGAAAGTAATCAAAAATCCATTAACTTTCTAATAATATTAGTTTTCTTCATTATCTTTATTTCTTTTGTTATTTATCTATTTTTTATTTATAATTTCAAAGGGTATGATATAACAAGTACGAGGTTCTTAGCTGTAACAAAAAAAATTAAGGATATTCCAGTTAACTCTGTATTTTTTTTAGGAGATAGTCAAACTAGAGAAGATATAGATTGTGGTCTAATATTTAAAAAAAATAACCCTTGTTTTAATTTTGGTATCGAGGGAATATCTCCCTTGCAATTAGCTTTTATGTCTAATTTGATTGCGGAGTCAAAACCAAAAGCAGTGGTTTTGACAGTTTCTCCTCTTTTTTTCTCTGATAAAATCAACAGAAATAATGACTTATTTTTTTTTATAAACGATGAGAAACTTAAATACAATAATAATTTGGTTGCTATGCTGAATAAAGATGAGAAAGCCATTATTTTCATGACGCCGTTAGATAAAGTATTGTATAAAAGAAAATTTATAATGCAATTTTATTTGGGAGTAATCAAGAGCATTTTTATAAAGAGTCAAAGTGAGTCAAAAATAGGTAATTTTGAGAACCCTTACCTTTTTAACTCAGCACAATCAGATGAAGAGTTGAAAAACAAAACAGAGGATAATAATATAACGAAACTATTTTTATATGATGAGAGATCTGAAAGAGAGATTAAATCTTTTCAGTACCTAGTTAAAAGCCTGTCATCTAGTGGAATTAAAGTTGTGATAATAGAAGCTCCTTTGAATCCTTTAATATTGGAAAAAATTGATAATAGTTCTAGTGAATCATATTTTAGGTTGTTAAAAAAAATAGCAAGAAATTCAGACGCAGCTTATTTAAACTATAGAAATGGACTAACTTCAGACAATTTTAATGACTTGTCCCACTTAAATGAGAAAGGAAGGGAAAAGTTCTCTCCTGTAATCTTAGAGGTGATTGAGAAAAATGTTATTTAACAGCATTGCTTTCCTTTTCTTTTTTATAGTTGTTGTAAGCTTACTTATTATAATAAGGAATAGAACATATCAGCACCTGTTTCTTCTTGTTGCGAGTTGTTATTTCTATTGGTACACTAGCGGCTCATTGCTAGTTCTTTTATTCATATCGATAGTTATGGACTATAACATAGGAAAAGCGATTTATAACACAAAAACTGATAAAATGAGAAAGAGATTCTTTATTCTTAGTTTAGTTTGTAACTTGGGTATTTTGTTTATTTTCAAGTACACTAATTTTTTTATTGAGAGCTTTAATTATTTTGCTAAAGCATTACACGGAAGCATTTTTATACCTGCTCTGAATATTATTCTTCCAATTGGTATTTCTTTCTATACTTTTTGCTCACTTAGTTATACAATTGATATTTACAAAAGAGAGCTAAAACCCTGTGACTCTCTTTTGCAATACTCTCTTTTTATAACATTTTTTCCACATTTAGTTGCTGGCCCAATCTTGAGAGCATCTAATTTTCTCCCGCAGATAAGAAACAGAATACAAATTCTCCCAGAGAATATCAAAACAGGTCTTACAGAAATTGGCTGGGGATTAGTTAAGAAAGTGATTTTCGCTGATAATATTGCGATACTCGCGAATGCTTATTTTCTAAATCCTCAGATATATCAAAGTAGCATACCTGTTTTTGTGGGAGCTTTAGCGTTTGGGATACAGATTTACTGTGATTTTTCTGGATATTCTGGAATAGCCATAGGAGTTGCAAGAGTAATGGGAGTGAAGCTTCCTATTAATTTTGACAGACCTTATTTTGCAAAAAACATCGCAGAATTTTGGAGAAAATGGCATATTTCATTATCTTCTTTCCTTAAAGATTATCTCTATATTCCTCTTGGCGGGAATAAGAAAGGTAAAATTAGAACTTATATTAATTTAATGATTACCATGATTCTTGGTGGACTTTGGCACGGAGCTGCTTGGAATTTCTTATTCTGGGGTTTCTACCAAGGACTAATTTTATCTGTACACAGAATTGCTGAAGTATTGAGAATAACCAAATTATTTGATTATCTAAAGGGTTTTGGGAAATATCTATCAATTATTATAACTCAGTTTTTTGTATTTTTTGGATGGCTTCTTTTTAGAGTCTCAAATGTGAACGACCTTTTCTTCCTTATCAAAAAATATCTTATATTTGATTTCAGCAATGGAGCTGTAGAATTCACAAAAATGTTTGATCAGTTTAGTATACCAATAATCTTTATGGGTTTATTTTTGATTTTACATATTTACTCTTACTTTAATCAAGATTTAATTGAGAGAATTGCAAAGAGCGATTTGTTCTATTGGATCTTAAACCTATTAATGATTTGTTTAGGTCTTTTCTTTTTGGCCCCAGCCCATTCAGTCCAATTTATATATTTCCAATTTTAAATTCAAGAACCACCAGTCACCGCTCGCCTTCTAGAGGCTGCTCGTTATAGACT
>CAYZNI010000002.1:0-72930 GCA_964479755.1 Candidatus Woesearchaeota archaeon | reverse complement strand
TTTGATATATGTATGAGGAGGTTAGTTTAGTGCGGAATTTAGCTAATCACCAAATTCTTTAAATGCCGCGTCAACTTTTTCTGGAATAAAATCTTTTTCAAGAATAACCTTAGAGTCTTTTTCTGGTTCAATAGATTGCGCGTTGACGTCTCTCTTTTCCTGAGTTTCCATAGAACTATTTTTCTCTTGAGTTAATAAATTAAGTAGTTTCTAAATAATAACATTTAAATTACTAATGAAAATTTTGACTTTGGAGCCTCTACCTAGAACATGTCAAAACTGACGCAGTCTTGCCTTAATGTTAAATTATTTTAAAACTTTCAAGATTTTCTCTTAATGTTTTAATACAAAAATCTATAATTTGCAAATACTCTTCATCGTTTGCCTTCCTAACCACCTTAAGATAACTTGCTCGTTGTTTGTTGTATATATTAATCCACGGATACTTGTTTCTCTGCAATAGATAATTCATAAGTAATCTTGACATTCTACCATTTCCATCAACAAATGGGTGTATAGAAACAAATCTTACTGAAAATACAATTGCCAATTCAAATGGATGCATCTTCTTTTTATTTAAATCGTACCAAAAAACAAGGTTTTTCATCAGCCGTGGAACCTTTTCAGCATCCGGAAATGAAACGTCACTTCCGAAAATTCTTACTTTTGTCTCTCTGTATCTTCCGGCAAATCTTTCCGAAATATCCTTTAAAATTATTCCGTGCAGTTTCAAAATAAATGTTTCTTCCACATCCTTCTTATATTCTTGTAGGAATTTTATTGCCTTTATATGATTTCGGGCTTCATGAATTTCTCTTAACGTCTTTCCTTCTGGAACTAAACCCTCATTAATAATCAAGTTAGTATCTTCCAAGGATAAAGAGCTTCCTTCGATTGCATTGCTATTATAAGTCAATTCTGTAAAAAAAGTATTTTCAAATTTTTCAAACTCTTCTTGGCTTAGCGATTTAATCATTTTTCTATACCCTCTTTTCAATTTTTCAATCTCAATTTTCTGCTCATTTGTCAAATATACTGATTTAGATTCAGAAGCAATTTCAAGTTCAAACTCTTCCTTTTTTTCCTGCAGTTCTTTCTCACTAATTTTTCCATATCCGATAAACTTGCTCTTTTTTGCCCATTTCTCTTTTGCTCGGCTATTAAAGACCAAGTAATTTTGTTTCTTTCCTTCAACATTTCTAATTTCATGGTATACCATCAAGAAATATATGGGCACGACTTTATATATCTTCCTATCTGTGCCCATATAAGCCTCTACCGAGACTTGAACTCGGGACCTCTGCCTTACCAAGACAGCGCTCTTACCAACTGAGCTATAGAGGCGTTTCAAGAGAAAATTGTTTCGATATAAAAACTTAATTGATGGAAGAGTTTGTAGGAGGGAGCCAGCCTGATTCCGTGATATATCCTGTGACTTTTATTCCTTGATTGAAAACATCGGTGAGCCAGGAAAAGTACAGAGCTTTGAAACTCTCGAAATGCGCTGAGCTTCCAAGATTCAAATCATAATTGCTGACGATAAAAAGCGCGCCTATAAACAAAAATTTTATTACAAATATCCAGAGTTTCATTTTCCTGAAGTTGAGTTTGTAACCACCCAATTTTGATTAATTGCATATCCTGTAGTCTTAACCAAGTTGCCTACAATATTTGTGAACCAGAAATAGTAAACTCTTCCAACTCCCTTCCAGCCCTCTGTTGTTTTGTAGTCGAAGTTATTAGATGAATGAATCTTTATCATGGAGTAGGCAACAAAGGCAATAATTAAAATAATGAAAAAGTAAAAGAAGTTATTCTTCAAAATTGAGAGAAGATAGACTTGGTTCATTGTTCTGAATAGTATTGCCAGGACGATTATTACAACCAGAGCGATAGTTATCCACATTGGAATTCCAAATGCCATTTAAAAATGAAGTTAAAAAGCTATAAAACACTTTCGCCTATAAAATTAAATACAATAAGAAAGATGAACCGCAATGGGAATTGAAAAAATAACCCAGAACTATCGGAGGAGCATTCTCAGGGCATTTGCTTTTGGCTCAATAATATATTTTGGAGGTTGCAGCAGATATATTGAAAGAAAAGTTATTCCGAATAAAGAGGAGATTGAAGCTATTGAAAAAACAGCGGCGCCTATAACTTCTTTTTTTGATATAATTACACTTAAAATATTTACAAAAGAATACCAAGACCGGCATCCGGAGCTTCAATACGACCCTGAAGTTGAGGAGAAATTTCGCAAAATGGAAGAGGACGGTAAATTATGGCTTCAAAGAAACCAAACTACTCAACCGACTACTCAGCCATCCTATTGATTATACCTTGGGCAAACTATTTTAAATCTTTAAGACGTTAATTGAAAAAGAAAGATGGCGACTGAAAGCATATTCATTCAGCTAAGCGTGATTATTTTAATAGCGGTGGGAATTTCATTCATAGTCAGAATTTTCAAGCAGCCGTTGATTCTTGGATATATTATTACTGGAATTTTAGTAAGCAAGTATTTCTTAAATTTAGTAGGTTCTATTCAAAATGTCGAAACATTCGCGAAAATGGGCGTCGCAGTTTTGCTTTTTATGGTAGGTCTAAACCTGGACCCAAAAGTCATAAAAGAAGTGGGAAAAACTGCAATACTTACTGGACTTGGGCAGATAATATTCACGTTTAGCCTTGGATTCTTGATTGTCAGACTACTGGGATTTTCTTCTGTAACTGCAGCTTATATTTCAATCGCGCTTACATTCAGCTCCACAATTATCATAATGAAATTGCTGACTGATAAGGGAGACATTTCAACGCTTTATGGAAAAATTGCAACCGGATTCCTTATTGTGCAGGATTTTGTCGCAATATTGATATTGATGTTTGTTTCTGCTTTCAACAAGTCTGCGGTTTCGTTCTCTTCAGCAGCCTTGCAAAAAGTGAGTATTGGAGTTGGGCTTATTTCCGGTTTGTTTTTGCTTAGTCTCTTGTTATTAAGGCCGACGACAAAATTAATCGCACGCTCTCAGGAACTTTTATTATTATTTTCAATTGCCTGGACTTTTGCTCTTGGGAGCTTGTTTGATTATTTTGGATTTTCTATTGAGATTGGCGCACTTCTGGCCGGAATAACCCTGTCCATTTCCCCTTACAAGTATGAGATTGGGGCGAAAATGAAACCTCTCCGAGATTTTTTCCTTTTGATTTTTTTCATCCTTTTAGGCACTCAATTGACTTTTACAAATTTCAATACGGCACTAGTTCCGATAATTGTTTTGTCTGTTTTTGTTTTAATTGGAAATCCTATTATAGTGATGATAATCCTGGGGTATCTTGGATACACAAAGAGAACGGGGCTTTTAGCTGGATTGACAGTGTCGCAAATCAGCGAGTTTTCATTTATTTTAATTACACTTGGGATATCTGTTGGGCATCTAAGTCCGGGTGTGCTGTCTTTAGTCACTGTTGTTGGGCTTTTAACAATGACGGTTTCAAGCTATACTATTTTGAATAATAATAGGCTTTACTCTGCGTTATCAGAACGATTGAGAATATTTGAACGCAGAGGCGTTAAAGTCGATGAGAGCAAGTTCCATAGAGACAAAGACTACGAGATTATTTTATTTGGGTACAACCGAATCGGATATAGCCTGAGAAAGGCGTTTAAAAGTTCCAAGAAAAGCTTTCTTGTTGTGGACAATAATCCTGACACAATTGCGAAACTTGTAAACTTGGGAATAGATTGCAGGTATGGCGACGCTGAAGATCCAGAGCTTCTTCCAGAGCTGCCGTTGAAGGAAGCAAAAATAATATTCTCAACTATTCCAAACACTGAGACAAACTTGTTATTGATTGATGAAATTAAAAAAATCAATAAAAAAGCAATTTTAATAGTGGTTTCGCATCAGATTGATGAAGCTTTGAGACTTTATGAAGCCGGCGCGACTTACGTTTTGACACCGCATTTCGTTGGGGGAGAGCACGCTGCCGATTTGATATCTGATTTTGGATTTTCAAGAGATAAATACGAAAAAGAAGGCGTGATGCATGCGAAGGATTTAGTTGAGAGAAAGAAGGAAGGGCATAGGGATGTGCTACATGAAAGAGGATAAAATTGATAACTCTTCTTTAACATTTTTTTAGCTTTAGGTCTAATAAAGGGAAAATAATGCATTGTTTCTATTAATGAAAAATTTTAAAACCTTTATTCTGTTAATTTTTAATAGCAGCCCTGTCGTATAGCTGGTCAAGTACGATGGACTCTGGCTCCATAAACCGCGGTTCGAATCCGCGCAGGGCTATTAATCCTATATATAAAACAGAGTGAAAATGAAATATAGAGAGGAAATTGAAGAGGTTGAGTACGAAATAAAAAAGTATCTTAAGTATCTTACACACTTTAAGTTTCCAAAAATATTTTTAATGGTGGTTATGATAATTCTAGCTTATTACCTTTTCAAGAACCCTCTAGTTGTCTCTAATTTGTCTTCTCTGGGTAATTTGAGTTATTTTGGAATTTTTATTGCAGGAATGCTTTTTTCATTTGGCTTCTCCACTCCCTTTGCAGTAGGATTTTTTATTGTTGCAAACCCAGAGAATATTTTTACAGCTGCTTTAATCGCTGGAGCAGGAGCTTTTCTTTCAGACTTCGCTATCTTTAAAACTATTAGATTATCATTTCTTGATGAGTTCAATGAAATAAAAAAAATCAAGATTATTAAGCTCACTAATAGTGCGATTAAAAAAAGTTTTAGCAAGAAACTAATTAATTATACACTTTTCATATTGGCTGGAGTAGTGATAGCATCGCCTCTCCCGGATGAGGTGGGTGTGGCATTACTGGCCGGAATTTCAGAGATTAAAACCAGTATTTTCTCTTTATTTAGTTTTGTTCTGAATACTTTAGGGATTTTATTTATTCTTTATTTTTTCTAAAATTAGTTTTGTAAGCGAAACTTTCTCTTCAAGATGTTTTTTAATCTCATTCTAATCTCATGAGTTATTAGCAAGTCTTTCTACAATTAGTCGCTGTCTAATAAATTCAGGTCTTTAATCTTTGGACAATAAAGAATATGCTTTAATAAAGTTAAAAAACTAGTCAAAGCAGGGGATTTTATTTTTATAGCTCACTGAAGCGAAAACTTTATATACCCGCAAAATTAAACTTTGTTACAATGGCTAAAACAAAACCAGTAATCAATGTTGCTTTTGTTGGTCACGTCGACCATGGAAAATCTACGACAATTGGACATTTAATGTTTCAATCCGGAAGTCTTTCACAGCAACAGCTTGACAAGCTGAAAGAAGAAGCTAAAAAGCATGGCAAAGTCGGATTTGAGTTTGCTTACTATATGGACAGATTCAAGGAAGAGAGAGAAAGAGGAGTTACGATAGACTTATCTTATGAAAAGTTGATTACTAACAAGTATGAAGTTACAATTATTGATGCGCCTGGTCACAGAGACTTTATCAAGAACATGATCACAGGAGCATCACAGTCAGATTCTGCATTTCTTGTTGTTGCTGCTGGTCCAGGAGCGGGAGTTCAGCCGCAAACTAAAGAGCACATATGGCTTTTGAGAACAATGGGGGTTGGCGATGTTGCGGTTCTTGTAAACAAGATGGACACTGTTGCATACAAAAAAGACGAATATGAAAAAGTTAAGGCAGATGTATCTGTTATTTTAAAGCAAGCAGGTTACAAGCCTGAAACAATTAACTTTATTCCAATCTCTGGATTTAAGGGAGACAACTTGACTAAGAAATCAGAAAACTTATCTTGGTACAGCGGACCAACTTTGCTGGAGCAGTTTGACTTGTTCAAGCTTCCTGAAAAGCCTACACAACTACCATTGAGAATGCCTTTGCAAGATGCTTATGAAATCAAAGGTATTGGAACAGTTCCAGTCGGAAAGATTGAGACTGGAGTTATGAAGCCTGGTCAGAAGATTATAATCTTGCCTGGAAGAACTGGCAGAGGTATTGAAGGTGAAATCAAAACTATTGAGATGCACCATGAACAATTGCCGAGCGCAGAGCCAGGAGATAACGTTGGAGTAAACGTTCGAGGTATTGGAAAGAAAGACGTTGCCAGAGGAGATGTTATTTGTGATGCTGCTAACCCTCCAAAGGTAGTTGAAGAATTTATTGCACAGATTGCAGTAATCTCTCATCCAACAGTTATTGCAAAGGGTTACACTCCAGTATTTCACGTTCACACAGCACAAGTGCCGTGCCAGTTTGCGGAGTTAATTGAAAAGACTTCTCCTGATGGAACAAAGGCCCAAAACCCTGATTTTTTGAAGAACGGAGACGTTGCGAAAGTTAGAATCCATCCTGTTGGAAATCTTGTTTTGGAAACTCAGGCTGCTAACCCACATATGAGCAGATTTGCAATCAGAGACGCTGGAAGCACAGTTGCTGCTGGCGTTTGCATTGAAATTGTCAAGGCAAAGAATTAATTTTCTTAGGTATTTGTTTTGAATATTACTAAATGTAAAAATTGTGAGATACGACTTTCAATTATCCTTGAAAAAAGAAGGACATTTACATGCGCATAGATACTCTCCTTGTTTTGAGAATGAAGTCAGAACAGCTATAAATGAGGTTGCGAGAAATCCTCAATCAGGCCTTAACAAGTTTGATGCGGTTCTACTAGCATATATGATTAATGTGAAAACTGAGGCTGAATTAGAAAGAAGAAAATATTCTCAAATTTATATTTAAGCCTTCTTGAACTTCATAACTTCTGGCAACATATCTGCGTGACCTAACAAAGTTGCTCGGCAGCAGTATCTTTCCAAGCCCAAATCGTCCAAAACTTTGCCTGGGTCCTCGCCCGCATCAATACGTTTTTTGTAATCTTCCCACAAGTGGCCAAGAGGCTTTCCACATCCCATGCATCTTACTGGAATTATCATGTTAGTATTTCAAAAAGAAGGTATATAAAGATTTTGTTCGCAATGTTTAGTTTCATTTCCTGGAAATTTCAATTACAAAACTTACTGAATTTATTTCGGTGGAACTAGATTGTCCCAGCCGTCAACCCACTCTGAAAGAGGAGGAATCTCCAATTTGAGTTTTCTTTTTTCAGAATAAACTTTAGCTAAAAGATAAAGAATGAATCCGAGAGATTTTGCTGACTTATTGTTGCCAGGGATTATTTTGTCAATGCCTTGAGTATAATTGTTTGTATCACAAATTGCCAATACTGGAATCTTTATTCTTTTTGCGTCGTCAAATGCTGACTTGTCTGTCCAAGGGTCACAAATTAACATCAAGTCCTTTTCCATAAATGTTTCAAGCTGTGGATTTGTCAATATTCCAGCAGGATAGTTTTTTGTGAAGGCCTTAATTCCAGTTATTTTTGAAAATAATTCTACAGCTTTTTGTCCAGCTTCTCGCTTACAGACTATTAAGACCTGTTCTGATGAAAATTGCGCAAGATATTCTCCACCTTCTCTAATTTTTTCATCCAGAAGAGCGGTGTTGAAAACTGCAAGAGAATCCGCACGGCGCTTGTAAACGTAAGGTCGCATATCAGGAGTTATTGCTCTAGTTCCCAGATGTATAGATGATTTTAAATAATCCTCAATTGGAGCAAGAGTGTATTTTGACTCGTCTTCGTCTGATTTTACTTTCTTTGCAAGATCGACTTTTTCTTCTTTGATCTTACCAGCAAGCTTCTCAGCTTTTTCCTTGAGCTTTGCTATTTTGGAAGCTTTAGTTTCCTCGACTTTTTCTTCCGATTTAGTTTCCTCGACTTTTTCTTCCGATTTCTTTCTTGGCATTTTAAGTTGAGAAAATAGGGGTTTAAAAGATTTTGCATTCAACGGAGAAAAATCTTTAATTCTAATTTCTTACGAAATGTCAAGAAACTGACACTAAAGCCTCGGAATTCAGTTAATTTTAAGGATTATCAAGAAAGCAAGCAAACAACTTTCCCGAGACGGAGAGAGGTTCCATTTTCCTAAGCACACGAGATTTTAATTTGGTTTGCTGCTAACTAAAGTAGAGAGGTTGGACAAACTCAATTGTTCAATGTATCAAAATTTAAGACTTCAGAGTTTAATATGAAATTTGAGTTTGTTTGCTAAATTGACCGGCAATTCAGGTATTTTTCTTTGCTAAATGGATGGAAAATCTTGCATTTTAGCTTTTTAAAAAATGAAGGCGAGGCTTCTGGCTGCTGCACAATTTGTGAATTATTTTCTGGAATTTCAATAGGGGTGCTCTTTTCAATACACTTTCCTTCTGAACAGTTCAGATCGCATTGTTTACAAAAATCTTTAGTTATGTTTTGGCAATAGGAATTTTTTCCAGGCAAAATGCAAGAGAAATAAATATTTTTTGTGCAAAGAGAATCATTTTTACAGAAGATTGTTTTGCCAGAGATGCCGCAATCTGAGTCTTTATAACAAGAGACTCCTTCATCAAAGAGCAGTTTAACCTGTGGCTCGCTTAAGTCTGCAGAGTAAAAGCGAAGCTCGTCAATGCCTCCCTTAAAAAAGTAATTCTTAGCTCTTGGTCTTCCGATGAATAGAGAGGTGTTCAGGTCTGTGTTTAGTCGGCCATCGAAAGAGATGGATGAAGTGAGATTTCCGTCCACGAAAAGGCGAGCAGATGGTGATAACGAATTTGGATTTCTGAGCGTAATGACAACATGATTCCAAGAATTTTTTTCTATTGAGCTATTAAGAATCAACTCCTCATTATTTTCCTGCATCTTAAATATTACTTCTGTTCCATCTGGAGAAACTATCAATCTGGCTCCTTTTTCAATAGATAAGTCTTCCTCACTTTCGCCCTGCCAAAGAACTATTTGTTCTTCTTCTGATTTTTCAGGTTTAATCCATAAAGAAACTGATAAGGTTTCATATTGATCAAAGAATTTGCGCTGTAGCCTTATGTATTCCCCTAATCCATTTAAGTGAACAGCTTTTCCAATTTTCCCATCGACAAATTTACCTCCAATATTTTTTGGATAGGCATTTTTTTGAATATCTGTAAAATAACCTTCAAATGGTAAGAAAAATTCAAAATTCTTATCTTGAACTTGAGAGTTATTTAATTGCCCATAGAGAGCAGACGAATTACTCATCAGCAACAAAAACAAAATGATTAAAATAAAAAAATTAAATGACTTCATTTTCTATCTCGCAGAGGCGCTTGAGCTTTGTCTCACGCCAAGGAGTTGCAATTCCGCATTTAATAAAATCTGTTTGGAATCCAAATGCTAAATCTGCCAACGCAGAATCCATTGTTTCGCCGGAACGATGTGATAAAATTGTTTTAACATTGTTTTTTTTGCAAAACTCTATTATTTCTCTGACTTCCAAGAGAGAACCGTTTTGGTTTGGCTTGACAATCATAGCATTAATTGAGTTAGACTTGAGGGATTTTTTTAGTCTTGAGATATGAGTTGCTGTTAGGTCATCACCAACAACAAGATGATTATCAGAATGAATAATTTTCGAAAAACCATTGAAATCTTCCTCGTGAAGAGGATCTTCGACATAAAAGAGATTGTACTTAGTAATTAGGTTGTTAATGAAAGAACTCTGCCAGTCGGATATCAGACACTTGTCTTTGTAGCAATACTGGTTATCATGGAAAAAGCTCGAAGCCGCAACGTCAACGCCTAATCTTACTTCAGGGAATTTTGAAAGTATTTCTAATACTTGCTCTTCGAGAAGCGAGGTCTCCCAGGCCCCTTCATCATTCATTCCTGGAGACTTAACTAAGGACTTTAATCTTGCGTGGGTTTTTTTCATTATTGCGAAGTTATCTTTTGGAGAGCTTGATTTTGGAATGAGCAAAAACTCCTGGAATTTAGGAGCATCCTTGTTGTGCGAGTGCAATCCGCCGCCAACTGCGTTTCCGACAGGAATTGGAAAGATTTTAGCTTTTTCATTGATAACCTGCCAGAGTTTTTTATTTTGCTCTTTTGCCAAAGCCTTTAGCACCGCGACTTCAAGAGCGACGAGAGCGTTTGCGCCGAACTTTTTGACATCTTTTAGTTTTGTATTTTTCTTAATCAGAGATTCAATTTTCTTCAAGTCGTTAAAGGATTTTATTTCTAGGTTGAATTCCAGGTCGTTGAGGAATTTTGTATTCCATTCTAAAGACTCGCGATAAGATGGAGTTTCATATTTCCCTGTAGATTTTCCTGCCGGAGCAGAAGCTCGGACATCAGAAATTTGAACTTCAAGGGTATTCTCGCCGCGGGAATCCTTAATTGCTCTTGCTACAACTCTTTTTAGCAACATTCAAAATTAAGGAAAGATCAGATTATAAATTTTTGCAGAATTATTCTTCCTTGGAACCTTCGCCCTCTGTGACTTCAACGCCTTCTTCCTCGTCTTCCTCACTTTCGTTGACAAGACCTATTTCTTTAGCTTCCTGGACGATTTCTTTTTCCACTTCTTGGGCTTTGGCTATCAATTCCTCATCAGAAAGTTCATCCTCTTTGACGCTCTTTAAACGCTCCTTTCTTTTTTGAGGAGAAGGTCGCCTAACGGCTATTGGCAAAACATTTTCTCGCAACTCGAGCTCGGCTATGGTTAAAGGATCATAGCGAATTGCTTTGAGTTCAGGCTCAGAAATTTTAAGCAAAATAGGCGCATCCATTGCAATCTGCAGGCCCCTAGCTCCGATAATTCTTGCGGTTTCGTACTTTGTGAATTCTTGTTTTTCCATTTTATATTAAAGTTAAACGACTTATAAATTTTTTTATTTAGTTGAAATAAAACTTTGGAGTTTTTTCTGCATTTCTTCGTATTTTTTAGGAATTATTTCCATTATTTTTGAAATTTCGTCACTTGTTAGAATTTCAAATTCTTTTTTCTGGCAGGAGTTTAACATTATTTCTCCATTAAGCTTTGAAACTCCGAATGTAATTCTTGTGTCGCAGGCTTCTTCTTCCTCGCGAGTTGGATCCAAAATCAACGAGTTTCCTAATTTGAAGAAGCTGAATGAAACTGGGAGAATATTTTCAAGAGGTATTGGCTTTGTTGATTTTTTATCGTAATCTATCCTGCCGCTCTCGTCAAGTTCAGGAAGGAATGATTTTTTCAAGGCAGCAACAGCACCTATTGTGGCGGCGTCAATCAAATTGCCGTCGTCGTTTATTGGATAGACGTCAATTATAACTGTCCAGACTTTTTCGCCTTCTTTTATTACTAACTTTTTAAGCTCAATCATTTCAGCGCCTCGGATAGTCCTGTCAACTAATCTTGGAAGCTCGATTGCCTCGAATCCTGGCGGACCTGACTCAAATCTTGGAGAGGCCATTGGAAGCAAGTCTCCGGAAACCATTAAGTTACCCTTGTCCAAAGAGTCTGGGTAAGGTTCTCCGACTTCGAGCTTTATTCCGACTACAACATCAGTTTTTCCCCACCTCACTCTGGCAGAGCCTTCGGCTTTGTTTGATACATTATACTCGATTGAAAAATCTCTTAGATCAAGCAAACCTCTTGAATCGAATCTTTTTCCTTCTGAAAACATCCTGTTCAATCGCTCTTTTGTCAAATTTGAAACTTCCATATTTGTCATTATTTATCTCCCATCTCCACTACAGATTTTAAGGCGTTTTTTTGTGCCTCGTAGATTTTTTTGAACGCCTCGCTTGCCAAGTTAATTAACTCTGGAACAAGAAGGGGCTGAATTTTCCCGTCCATCTGCATCAATGTGAATTCGTCGTGGTTTGCTAGTTTTGCGATTGCAAAGTCGGTTGCGCCTTCACCTTCGTGGTAATCTTCCTCTTCCTTAGTCAAGTCAACTATAAGTTGTTTGTCATTTTTCCCCAGAGCAACAGAGCAAATTAAATCGCGCATTGGGATTCCTGCGTGAGCAAGAGCCATTGAAGCCGCGTTAATTCCGGCTGTTCGAGTCCCGGCATCAGCTTGTAAGATATAAATTTCAACGTCGATTACTGTGTTTGGAAACTCTTTCAGAAAAACTGCAGGTGCGAGAGCCCATTCTGTTACTTTGGATATCTCTTTAGACCTTCTTGATGGACCTGGTTTTTTTCTTTCATAGACTGAGAAACTCAACAGGTCGTAATTGCATCTCAATATACCTGTGGAGGGATTTTGCATATGCTGCGGGTGAAGTTGCCTCGGACCATAGACGGCTGCAATTGCGACTGTGTCGCCGAACGCAAACATTGCCGAGCCGTCCGCGTTTGGAACAACTCCAACTTTGGCTTTAATTTCTCGCAATTCATTGAATTTTCTTCCGTCTGGGCGTTTAAATGTTGTTGATTTTGTCATTTTAATTCTCCTCGAACCAGGCTTCGACTTTTTCGGTCAAACCATCCAAGTGAACATTATCTGCGACGAATTCTACCGCTTTGCGCGCCTTGATCTCCGCGTCGATTGATTCTCCTTGGACCCAAATCCAGCCATTTTGCCCGACTGTTATGTTACAGCTGGTTTTTTCTTTAATGAGATTAACCATTGAGCCTTCCCTGCCGATTACTCTTGGAACTCTGCTTGGAATTATTCTAAATATGAAACCATTTTCAAGCTTGCCTAGACCTTTGCCTTTTAATGACAAGTCAATTCCGCGGCCTTTGACGCTCCAGATTTTTGCTGCGATTACGTCGCCAATTGCAAGAAACTGGTCCATTTCGTTTCTATTGATAAATCTTGGAGATTCCTCAATTGGGAGAAATCCCTCAGATGGAGAGTCTATATCCACAGTCCAGCCGGCGTGCATAACATTTGCGACTCTGCCGACGACGACATTCCCTCTTCGAGGAACAAAAGCTCCGAATATAGGTATAAGTCTTATGACTCTGCCTGCAATTTCAGCCAGACCGAATTTTGTTGACAAAATATCCGAACCTTGCCTTCGAGTGCCTTCGCCAGGAAGATAATCCTCTCCGGATGCGATAATTTCTCCAGGAACTACGACAAGCCTTTTTGCAGGTTCAGAACTAGAATCCTCGCTTTCTTGGGCTTCGTGTGCCTCATTAATCTCGTTTCTCATGTAATTGTAATTTTTTCCAGGATAATCGTAATAATTATCTGTTTCTTTATGAATTGGTAGAGAAATTGGGCTTTTTAAACTTTTTGGGAATCATTCCTTTTTTCTTAGCCAGCTGATAAAAAGTAGAATAGTTGAAATTAAATAGAAAAAAGAAAACACGACTGGAAGGATTAAGATTATTCCAATTGGCTCACCTTTTTTAAATATAAGTTGCAGTATTAGTACTACAAAAGAAAGAACTATTCCAATAATTGAAAATATGCTTGAGGCCGCGATTAGATTGCTGTCATTTAATTTTGAGTTGCTTACTCTTATGTAAACTCTTCCTGACAAAAACAAAGCCAAAAAAGAAATAACTCCTGCTGGAATTATAAATAATAAGTCGTCGGATAGATATCCCGATAGAAATCCCTCTTGCAAATGAAAACCTATCAATATTAGAAAAACAATAGACGAAATAAAAGACAAAATAATACAAATCCAACCTAGCATTGAGTACCAAGTTTTATTCATGTAAAGAATAGTTTAGAGAACCATAAAAATCATTACTTAACCGGAAGTTCCTCGGTGTGGATGGCGCCATGAGTCTTTGAATTCAATTTATCGTAGAAATCAAGGATTAATCCCGACGGAATGTTCATTATCATTTGGAGAGAACCATTAGGAAGCCATTCTTCACTTTCTTTGTTCTCCTGCAATAGGCCATAGACCTGGCCAGTGTATTGAGCAGGAACTGTGAGCTTGATTCTTTTGATCTGAATTTTAATCGGGATAACTGTTTTTAGCTTTTCCAATAACTCAAGCATTTGTTTTTCGGCTGGACGATTATCGAAGACAAAGGGCACTTCCTTGAGCGCATTTTTTAGCCTTTCCTCTGTATAAGGACGGCCGTGCTGGTCCGATGCGTTTTTTAAAATTAAAGCTAGAACTTGTTTAATTTTTGCTTCGCGCTGCTCATCTCGAAACTCTTGAGTTTTCTGAACTTCTCCTTTTGTTATAATTTGCTTTGCGATTTCGTAAACATCAGTTGTGCCGAAGCATTCTGTAAGGTCCTTTGCTGATGCGATAGAGCCTTGTTTTATGTTGTAGAAGATATTTGGAGTTTGCAAGGCAGATTGAACTGAACCTTGATTTGTCCTGACTTTTAAGGCCTCATCCAAGTCAACTGAAATTTCGAAATGTTTTCCCTTGACTTTTATTCGAGCTTCGACTTTTGACATTATGATTGAAAATTAAGTGAGTTAATAAATATTTTTATTGTTGACATTCTGGACTTTGATTTATGGCATAATTAATAAAATCTCAAACTAACCTGCCAGTTTCTAACATATTAAACTCATCCAGTTTGGTATTTTCTCTCTAAAAACCTCTTAGCTTCTCCTTGCTCAATTTAATTTATATGCAAGCCTCGAATATTAAATCTTAAGTTTTCATAAAATCTTTTTGTTTGAACTTGAAGAAAGAGCTCCAGTAATTTGTGCATGAATTTCATTCCGAGAACTTACTTCTAGGGCAGCAATAATACTTGAAACGTAATTTATTATAAAAATATGTGCGGAGAAAAACTTAAATAGGTGGCATTCTAGAGATTCTAAATTCTAAGGAGAAATAAAAGAAAATGGATATGCCAACAGAAATGCAGCATCAGGCAATGGGTTATGATCGAGCAGCAACTATGTTTTCTCCAGATGGACACTTATTGCAGGTCGAGTATGCTGAGAAAATCGTTAAGATTGGAAGCGCGAGCATTGGAGTGGTCTGCAAAGATGGAGTTGCAATCGTTGCCGACAAGAGAATTAGAGACAAATTGGTTGCTCCTGAGTCAACGCACAAAATTTTTGAGATTGACAATCATATAATGGCGACTTCAGCAGGGATATTAGCTGATGCCCGAGTTTTGGTTGACCAGGCGCAGGTGTTAGCTCAACAGAACAGAGTGACTTATGGCTCCCCGATTGAGCCGATTGCAGTGATGAGGATGATTGCTGACAGGAAGCAAATGTTCACCCAATATGGAGGAGCCCGGCCTTATGGAGTTTCAATAATGATTGGCGGAGTTAACAAGGGAAAAGCCTCACTTTATGCCTCTGAAGTTTATGGAAACTACTTTTCCTACAAAGCAAACGCGATTGGAGAAAATGATGAGAAAATCAAGGAAATGCTTCGGCAGGATTACAAGGAAGGAATGACGATAGATGAAGGACTTAAATTCTGCTTGAAAATATTCAAGGATATACTAGGAAAGAATTTTGATGTAAGCAGGTTTGAAGCCGGATACATAAAAGTTGATGACGAAAAACTTGAGAGAATGCAGGGCGAAGACCTGAAGAAATTTGTCAAGTAAAGCGGTAATTAATTAGTTTTTTGAACTAAAAGTTTGCTAAACTTTAATTATCCCAAAAAAAATCCAAATTCGTATTTTTTACCATTAACATTTTAAATTTCATAATATTATTATTCATCATAACTGTATTTTAAGCAATTTAAGGTTGAAATCTCTAATTATCCTAGGAGCTTTAGATATCTACTTTTAGAGCCACAATTAATTTAAAGGGTTCTTTATTTGGTTTTGAATGCATTATGATTTAGGAATAGGAAGGATTTATGAACAAACTATGCTGGCTTATTCTACTATGTTTATGGTTTCTCAATCATTAACTATGGCTGTTATGGGCGCTGGAATTTGCATGGCTGCTTAACTATTCAACAAAAATCCTTATATTAAGAGAATTGATTCCAGGGAAAGAGAAAGCAAGCTTAAAGATTTATGAAAATCAGAAAAAAATGCTGGCCGGAATTATTTAAAGATATAACTTCTGGAAAAAAGAATTTTGATATAAGGCTTGGTGATTTTGAGTGCAATGAAGGAGACATTTTGGTTTTGGAAGAATGGAATCCTGAAACAAAGAAGTATACAGGAAGGAGTGTTGAGAAGGAAATAAAATACGTATTAAAAACCAAAGAGCAAAAATTTTGGAGCGAAGAAGAAATGACGTGCAAAGGATTAATCGTTCTAGGATTTTAAGGCAACTTAAGAAGCTTCCTGAAAATCATGCTGCTTATTATGGCACTCACGAAATAATACCAAAACCAGGATTTTGCGATGATAGTTTCCGCGAAAAGTCCGCGGGCAAAGGTAAATATCAAGATTATTGGGATGAATGTAATTAACATTGGCTTGAAAGAATGCTTCATCATCTCAGGCATATCTGCAAAGAGCTCTTTTTGCAAGCTCATAGCTTTTTCGTGCTCGCCTGCTTTTTGATGTGCTTTAATTTGCTCCTGGGTTTTTTTCTGCTTTTCCTTTATTTCGCGCAATCTATCCTTGTCAAGAACAAAGTAGTTAACAAGGGAAATAAAAAAAGAAACTAATATGGCAAAGACTATGACGCTTACTCTAGGTGAAGATTCAACCAATGACGTTATATCTACCATTTTTTAAGATATGAAGTTGGCTTTTTAATACTTATTATCTAAGATTTTTGCAACTGTAATTCTATCTTTCTGATTGAAGTTACAAATTTGATTTAATTGAAAAATCCTCAAAAAAAGTTAACTAGACTTGCCTACCAATTAACTAAACCATAATACTCTCCCCTCAAATTACCTATCAAGTATTTTTTATTAATATATCAAGCATTTGCCTTGCAAATCTTGTGTGTTCAAGATTCTATGAATCTTGACAGACCAGAAATAAATACTGCTAATTCTTAAAAATATTTTACCGAAGATAATAATAGATGCAGCCCCAATAAATTAAATGGTATAGTTTAGGACGCAATGCTATTAACCCATAAACTTTCTCAACGCAGGATGCATGTCCACGGCGTGCTGCTGCGCGACTTTTTCGTAAAGCTTGTACATAATTGTGACTGAAAGCAAAATTGAAGTTCCGCCGGAGATGGCTCCTATCAAGTCAGCCGTCGCTGCTAAAAAGCCAATTGCAAGACCTCCCATAATTGTCAGAGGCATAATATATCGCTTCAAAATAGATTCAATAACTCTAGGGTCCTTTCTAAAGCCAGGAAGCTGCAAGCCTGAAGAGATTATATTCTTGGCTTGAGAAGTTTCGTCCATTCCGGAAGTCTTTACCCAGAAGACTGAAAATACTGCTGCCAGAGACATATAGAAAATCAAGTGTATCAAGCCCTGGAGCAAGAAACTTGTCTGCAAGCTGCCTCTAATCAGGTGCTGGACTAAGTTTTGCCCGTGAACCCAGAACGCAAAACCTGAAACTGGCGTTCCATTTGAAAATCCACCTAGAAAAGTTGCATGACCTTGCCACTTTTCAAGCAAACCTGCGAAAAGCTGAATGTTTGCTGTCAAAGCCGCAACAAGTATAACAGGAAGATTGGATGAATAGAAAAATTGCAAGGGCCATTTGACACCGTATCCTCTGACTCTCTCGTATGACAGAGGAATCTCAACCTTTAGGGACTGAGCCCAGACAACCAGAAGGAAGATTAGGGCTGTAGATAAAATAACTGCGGCTGCTGCGAGAGCCTCTGTCGGAGCGCCGTTGATTATAGACTGAATTATGATTAATACGTTTCCAGCACAAGGAGTGTTTGAAAAGTCAGTTAGGCAGTTTTCACCGGAAGCACCGATAAACTGGAACAGAGCCGTAAAGACGTGCCAGGCAACACCGGCGACTATGAAAAGTGAAACTCCAGACTCGAAGCCCCATTTTTGCGAAACTTCATCAAGGAACATAATGGCAAGACCGCCGAGAACTAATTGAAAAATTACTATTCCAGTAAATCCTGGAGAGGCCTGAATTCCCCCCATTAAAACGTAAACAGAAGCTTCAAAGAGAATAAAAAAAAGCACCCCAATTCTTTGCAAGCCCTGAAAATATCTTTTTCCTTCATCTGTTTTAGTGTCGATTGACATAATTCCAGAACCGACTAACAATTGCAAAATAATCGAAGACATTACAATTGGGCCGATACCTAAAGAAATTATAGTTCCAAATTGGGAAGCCAAAATCACTTGAAGGAATTCGAATTGCTGCAGGAATCCAGGAGAAGTTCCATAGAGAGGAATGTTTCCCAAAATGAAGAAAGCACCAAGGACAATCAAGGTCCATTTGAGCTTTGTGTTGAAGTCTAGCTTTTTCTCTATCGGTTTCTTGACTTCGGGAAGATTATACAGGATTTTGTTTAAATCGAAAGGCATTTTACTTTTCCAAAATTATTTCGCCGCCGGATTTCTTGACTTTTTCCGACGCTGATTTTGAGGCTGCTGAAGCCTTAATTTTTAAAGCTGCTGATATTTCACCTTCGCCAAGAATCTTGAAACCCTTCAAGTCGACTTGAGATTCTCCTTTCTTGAGGTTTTGCTGTATTTCACGAAGATTTATTGACTTTAACTTTGGATAGACCTTTCTTCTTAGCGCGCGGTCCTTGCCAAAATAGTCATTGCCATATAAGTTGAGAACGAGGGTCTTTTTCTGGTCGCCGCGCTTTCCTGTTCCAGCCATTCCCACTCCTCCTCGGTGGCCTGAGCCACGAGCTTTCTTTTTGAAACCTCTGCCGTGAGTGTGCGAGCCACGCATTCTTGAAACTTTTTTCCGTTTTTTAATCTTCATCGTACTCCTCATCTAAGTCTTCATAGGATGCAAGAACTTCCTCAGCTTCAATTTCGTCTAGCATATCTTCTGGAATAGGCTTGAATTTTCCGACTGCGAAGCACTTAGGGCAGTCCTCAGGCATGTCAGAGTGTTCTATGTGACCGCACTTGCATTGCCAAATTATTTCTTTTTTTCCCTTCATAACATTTTCCTCACTAGCTTGTTTATCTCAGACTTATTGTCCCCAAGAACGCCTTTTCTAACGCCGAAATGCAATTTTGTGTCAACCCCGCCTCTTGGAGGATGAAGCCTAAAGTAGGGCTTGATTCCTAACTGACTTAAAGATTTCGTTTCTACTCCAGAAACAATTTTTTCAACATCAACTTTTTTTCCTTTTTCTAATGGCCTGGCGCGATTTTCAACCAGCATCTTAAGAGTTTGAGAGTCGATGTCTCCAAATGCGACAAAGTTCCTGACTTTTTTCAAGAGTTTTTGGTTTTGAGGAGAAGGTTTTAACAAAACAGCTGAATACTTTCTTCTGAGGCGCATCCTGTAGAGAGTCTCCAAGAGATTCTCATCTTTACCAACATCCCCTGAGATTCTAATTACTAAAATCATTTTGCCCCTCCAAGATGGGTTTTCTTAAGGGCATCAATGCAAGCGCGGGCGAGATTGAAAGTTGTTTTTGTACTGCCGTAGGTTTGCGAATAAACATCCTTGATACCTGCTAATTTGAGAATCTTTTTGCATTCGTCGCCTGTAACTAGGCCTGTGCCTCTTGGAGCAGGCATCATTCTTATCCTGACGCTTCCTGCTCGGCCTTCAATCTTGAAAGGAATAGTATGAGGAACTGCGCTTGGCGGTTCGTGCTCAGGAGATTCGAATCCTAAATTAACTTTGATTATGCTTAGCTTTGCGCTTCTCAAAGCTTTTTCCCTTGCAGGCAGAGTTTCACGAGCTTTCCCGTAACCGATTCCAACGTGGCCTTTTCTGTCTCCAACTACTGCCATTGCTGAAAATGACAGAACATTCCCTTCCATTGTTTTCTTCTGTGTTTGCCTCCAGGCGCGCCTTTTTCCACCGCCGAACTTACCTTTTGCCTGCCCAACAAGAAGCAGGTCTGTCTCAATAGGCAACAAGTAATCAACAATTTCAGGCTCAAGAATCTTCTTGTTATTCTCAAGAATTTTGTCTATATCTTTTTCTTTTCCAGCCTTTACCGCTTTTCCGAGGGCGGTTTTAGGAGCCCATCCTCCAAGAGAGGATTTTGCTGATTCTTTCTCTTCTGGAAGAGGCTCAATTGAAACTTCCACTTCAGAAATTTCTTTTTCCAATACTGCAACTTCTTCTGGTGTTGCCTCAATCAAGTCCTTTGGGTTTTTTGGATTTTCTTTTTCAGCCATTTTTAAATTTTATCCTTTAACTTATCAGTTAGTCCTGATAGAGATTTATTTGAGTTTATTCTTTCCATTTTTGGAAGGGTTTTTGGGTCGTGAGCGATTTTAAGACCGCCATCGACTGCGCCTTTCAAAGCTGCGAAAACTCTGCCGCCGTGAACGCTTCTGTGCATCCCGATATCCAATACAAGCTCCTTTGGTTTTGACTTTGCGTGCCTAGCGAGCATCAATCCTGTCAAGTATGCTGCAGGCAGACTTTTCAAGCTTCCAGACTTCTCCTTGGGCCAGCCTTTTTCCAATAAATCTCGAGAATTAGCCGACTCCAGGACTTTGTCCTGCGCGATATCTGATTCTATGATTTGCGCGATTACATAACGATTTGTTTTTCTCACTATAAGGCGCGCTTTCTTTGACTTCAAAAGATTAAAGCGCAGCTTGTAATCAGTTTTTGCTTCTTTTCTTCTTCGTCTTTGTGTTTTGGTCATTTTTTACCTCCGTTGCTGACAACCTTTCTTTTAAGTATGCAATAGTCTTGAATTTACTCGCTTTGATTTCTTTTCTAACCTCTATAAAGGTTTCGTTTGAGATTTCTTTCTTGTTCTTCAAGTTTTTTAGATAAGCCCGTAATTTCCTCGTATTTCTCATGTAAATCTTTTTACTTTGGTTCACTTTTGCCTTGAAACTTCCGGAACGTTTTCTGGAACCAGAGGGTTTAATTTTTTTCCTTCCCTTGATTTCATTGACAATTATTGCTCCAGAGTTTTTCAGATCGCGGATGTCTTGCTTCGTGATTGCTTCCTTGATTTCTGACAATCTATTTATGTTGAAAACAATTCTGTTTTTGCCTACTCCAAGAGTTCTTGCAGCGAGCTCGCGCTTGTTTTCTAATTTCATTTTAGATTACCTCGAACATTATGCATCTTGATTTTATTTTCATTTGCGAATTTTATCAACTCAAGCTTTTTCTTGGCTCCGATTTTTGCCAGTATTGCGATTTGAGTTTTTGAGAGAGCCTTCAACTCAGAAAGATTATGAACCAAAACCGGTGAAAGACCTTGAATCTTCCCAGAGTCTTTTCTCGGGGTGGCATAGCCGATTGTAGGCATTGAAGGATAGGATTTTCTCTGCTGTCGCATTTTACTGTGCCTGCCTTTGGGAAGCCTCCAAACTTGCTTCTTCCTGCGATTTTTGCCGAGGCGAGAGTGCCTGTGCGAGTCCTGTCTTAAAAATTTGTGCGCCATTATTTAGCTCCTGGCTTGGAAACAATGTATATTCCATCCTGGAAAATTCTCTTGTCTCTTCGCCTGACTGAAGTTGCTCTCTCGAAATTGGCGGCAGTTTTGCCTGCTGCTTCCCTGTCCGAGGAAGATAAGGTTATTTTTGAAGCTTTAATGTCGACTTTTACACCTGGAAGAATTTCGGCGTGACGAGTGTTTTTCTCCCCAAAAAAGTTATTGATTATCAGCTTATTTCCGTCAACCTTTAGAGTAGGCGGAAAGTGCACGTGAACGATTTCCAATTCATAGACAAAATTGCTTTCCAAACCACAGAATAGATTTTTTATATGGGCTATTTGCGATTTTATTTTTTTGTAATGATTCTTGTTTCCCTTCTTGCAGGTTAATATGATTTCATTCCCCAAGATTTTAGTTTGAGTTTCTGGAAGAGAGATTTTTCTTTGTCCTTGAGATGAGCCCTTCGAACAAACAAGAACTCCGTTTTCCAATGTGCAGGAGATGCCTTCAGGTATTGAGATTTTTTCTTCGAGTTTCTGCTTCATCAGTAAAGATAAGCTATCAAGCTTCCTCCGAGATTTTTTTCTATTGCAGTTTGGTGAGTCATCAGCCCTTGCGGTGTTGAAATGATGATTGTACCGATATTTTTTGCTGGCAGATAACGAGCAATGTACTTGTCTATTTCAGAAATTTTTATCATATATCGCGGCTTTATTGCCTTGCAGCCGTTTAATTTTGAGATTTCGATTGTTAACTTCTTTCCTGAAACTGAAAAGTTTTTGACATACCCGTGAATCTTAGCTATCGCTAAAACTGAGAGGAGCAATTGAGAGTGCTTATCCACCTGCAAAGTGGACTTGCCAGCTCTTTTGATGTTCATCATTTCATTCAGTGTGTCTGCGACGATATCTTGTGACATTTTAGCTGTATTTATGAAAGCCGATTTCTTCCGCGATTTCTCGGAAGCAGTGCCGGCAAAGGTTTAGATTATATTGCTTGATATGAGCCCCGAAGCGACCGCAACGCTCGCATTTTCGAGCTGCGATTCCCATTTTCCTGTCTTTTGGCTTGTTGTGCCTTAGGAATTTTTTCATAACTGCTGGCTTGCCTCTCAATTGTTTCAGTATTTTTTTCCAATCACTTGCTGTCATTTTATCTTAGTTTTAAAGTTATCCTCCATGAATCTGATAATTTCCTCTGGGGTTATGATTTGCTTCCTTGGAATTTTTGAGGACTTGATTTTCTTTCTCTTGACTCTAAAGCCCGGGCGTATGAAAACAACTGTAACATTCAAACCTCGGATTCCAATTTCTCTTTGGTATTCAATACCAGGAATTTCAATGTACTCCTTGATTCCAAATGAAAACGCATTTTCTGCAATTTGGTCTTCGTCCAAGCCATTGTCAATCGCGCCAAGCAATTGCTTGAGAATCTCTATCGCTTCTTTTCCCCTTAGGGTAACTCTCGCTCCTAACTCCAAGCCTGGCTTGACGTTAAAGGCAGGAATTCTTCTTTTTGGACCAGCTGCAATTATTTGTGCCTTTTTCTTTGAAAGCAGCTCTAGTAACTTGCGAGCTTTTTCCAAGTCCTGCCCAGTTGCGCCACAGCTAAGAACTACTTTCTCAATTTTGATTTTTCTCATTGCGTTTTCTGTTTTTAGTTTTTGAGTCATTGCACGATAAGGTTAGATTTATTTATCCAAGTGTGAGCTTTTTTGCCCGGAATATCTATTTGGACATAATTTCCTTCGACAGATTCAATTTTTGCCGAAAATCCTGAGTATTTTCCTGCGATGATGAAGCAGGACTTTCCCTTTTCAAGAGCAACGTGTTTTGTGATTTTTCCTTTCAAATCTAAGTAAACAGAATCGCTTACAGAGATTTTATCGCTTGTCTGAACATTAGTTCCATCATGCAAATTGACTTGGATTTTCTTGCCCTTTAGCATTTTTTTCCCAATGACCTTGCAAAGCCTTTGTGAAGAAGATTTCGTTTCTTCAAATTTGAATTTGCCGTTTTCTGTCAAAGACAAAATGTAATGCTTGCCAGCTTCCAGGATATTAAACAAATAAATTGGCTCTCTGTAGTCTTTAACTTCTCTGCCGTTTATTTTAAGCATTTTATTGTGAATCATGTGGTTGATTTCTTTTCTATGTTGAGCCAGGCGAAGCATTTCTCTAATTGCAATCAATACTGGGATTGAATTTTCCAAAGAACCAAGAGACCTGACTACGTATTTCGTTCCTTTTCTTTCAATAGGTATTTTTTTAGAGGTTTCAGCCCTTGTTTGGTGCATTTGTTTTTTTCTCCGTTTTTTTGACTCTGTCAAGAGACTTAATACGCTCTTTATCGTCTAAGTTTAAATTGATAACTTGAAGCGCGCTTGGATGGAAGTAAACGTTGACTTTTGTCCCATCTTTCTTGTTTCTCTGTATGTTTTCAAGCACTACACGAGTTCTTGTTACATCAACCTCGGAAACTTTTGCTTTTTTCTTTCTGAAAGAGCCGCGCATAACAAGCACTTCGTCGCCTTTTCTGACAGGAAGAGATCTCTTGCTATGCTTTTCTCTTAAAGATTTTGAAAGATGCGCACTTAAAAACTTATGCTTTGTATGAAAAGGAGCGTTAGCTTGATATTTTCTCTGCTTTCTAGGCTTGCTTGAGGATTTCCATTGGGAAGAAAATGCGCGTTTCATCTTTGTCCTCCGAGCATGTTCCAGACAGGATTAGCGGGTGGAACAGTTATAGGTGTTAAAGTATTAGTTGCAGGCTGAATAAAAGTAGGAGTTTTTTTACCTTGAGGAGAATAGGAAGAGGGCAAAGAACCTCTAATTGAGTTAATTCTCTCTTGAAGAGTTGGTAAGAAATATTTGCCATAATGCTCTGGCAGCCCTCGCTGCGAGATCTCTGATAGATGGCCCAAAGCGTTTTCGTAGCAAATCCTTGCACCGCGATAATCGTGGTTTGATAAATCTAACTCAGCTGTTTCTATTTCTAAAAGAGTTATAGAGAAGTCATTTAGAAAATGAACAAATCTTTCTGTTATTCTTTCTTCTCTGATTGCAAGTTCAACTTCCTTATCTGAAAGTGAAATTCCGCTAATCATAAAACAAACTGGGCGATTTTGGCTACTGATGACCAACGCTCCAATACCTCCCTTGCAACTGGTCCTTTTATTTGAGTACCTTTGGGATTTCCTTTTTCGTCTTTAAGCAAAGCAACTGCGTTGTCCTCGAAAGCAACACGCTCGCCTGTGACCCGTCTGTATGGCTTCTTTGTCCTAATAACTACGGCATCAAAAACTTGGCCTTTCATGTCTGGTTTGCCTGCACGAACTGAAACTTTTACCCAGTCAGAAATTTTTGCGTACTGTTGTCTGCCTTTTGTTGACTTTCCGCCTTTTACTCCGACGATTCTCACAATCCTAGCGCCGCTGTTGTCTGCCGCGTTGACATTTGAGCCCACATTTAGGCCTCTTGTGGCTCGCGCTGAGATTGCTTTCCCGCTGATGATTGTTACGTGGCCTGGCATTACTTATTTTCCTCCGCAATTTTCTTAATTACGACGAAATGAATCATTTTGCTTAGAGGGCGGCATTCCTGTGCGAGAACCATGTCGCCGATATTGACTTCTTTTTCCATAGAATCCGGCAGGCGTGCATGAATTCTTGTTTTCTTTTTCATGAAAGTTTCGAACTTTGACAAGTAGACTGTTCTTTCGAATTCAATGACGACACGCTTAGGGAACTTCTTTGTTACGGAACCTTTAAAGACTCTGCCTCTGGCTATGATTTTAGTTTCCTTCTTGCTCGTGCTAGAGCTTTCCTTCTGTTTCTTTTGTGCTGTTTTTTTCTTTTCCATTTTCGAGTTAATCGCTTATTGTGTCGTCTGAAAACCCGAGCTTCACAAGGATCGGGCGTACCTTTACCTTGTGGTCTCCTTGGAGTTCCACCACGTTGTTCTTAACTGTGCCTCCACAGGCCAGCTCTTCTTTCAGACGTTTCGCTATAGACTTCACGTCTACGTGCTTGTCAAAACCCTCGACCAGTGTTATTTTTTTTCCGTATCTCCTGGCGACGGTGCTTACCTTTATCCGCTGCTCGCTTTTAGCGATTTCCTCAAACACATCTGTGCTTGATGGTAGGCTGAATTCTTCTGAATCCATTATTTATTTTTCAACTCCTCTTTCCCTTTTAGGGAAGACTTGCTGACCGAATTTAAGCGTGAAATTGCCCTTTTAATCTCTTTGGTTTTTGCAGTTGCTCTGTTCGCAGTCACTGAACCTTTAATTAATTCCATTTTTAGCTCATTTAATTTTGTTTTTCTTTCTGCGTCGGACATTGCGCGGATTTGTTTCATTCTTATTAGAGCCATTTTATTTTCCACCTCTTAAAATACTTACAATATTGCTAGCACCATTAACGCTAGCGAAAACTCTGAGCGAGGGGCTGATGTCGCAATCGGCCCAGCCACAAAGCAAGTTTGCCCTATTTGACGTCGCACAGAACCTGGGGATGGCATCATCTCTCGGGCTTTGAAAATAAATATTTTTATTTGGATCATAACTTTTTTCTGGCGATCTCTTAATTGGAAGACCTTGCGAATTTAATTCTAAAGTCATGTAACAATTTTCATGAATGGTTGCTGTATCCAAAGGTTTGCGTTTTCCGACTAAAAATCCTTCTGGTGTAACTCGCAAATCCGTTTCAAGATACCAAAAAACACCCTGGGTATCTTGTTCATCGGTAACAAATTTTCCGTTTAATCTTATCCAGCAATTTCTAGATAAAAGATACCATAAGTCTTTTTTAACAGCATCATTGACTGGAGTTCCGTCGGCATAAAGAAGCTGTCTATATCCTTGTACTGCTTGAAACACATTATTTCGGTGAGTCATAAATCTTAAAATAGAAGGCATTTGCATATTTTCTTGTGCAAGACTCTTTAATTGCACATTAGTTGCCTGGTCTCCGTGAGTTTCTTCAATCGCGATTAGAGAGTCATCTTGAGAAATTTGGATGTAGCCTCTAGGATTTTTTAAAACTAATTCTGGAACTTCTGTTTGTCTTGTTGTTTGAGCCATAATCATTTTTTGTCCTCCTTTATTTTCTTTTTGGTTTTGGCTTTTGTCTTTTCAGCAGGATTTTCTTTTGTTTCTTTTGGAGTTTCCATCTCAAGTTTTGTTGAGCTGATTTTTTGCCTGACGGCATCGGTGATTTCGATTTTATCTTTTAAGTCTGCATCTGGACGGAGAATCTTAACTTGGATACCTATGACTCCGAGAGGTGTGACTGCCTGCGACTGAGCCGTGTCGACGATTTTTGCAGGGTCACCAGTTTTCTTCAAGTAACCCTGGGCGAATCTCCAAGTTCGAGCCCTGTCTGAAGGAAGTTTTCCTGAAAGTGCGATTTCTGATCCTAAAGCTCCTTGCTTGATAATCTGCTGAAGCATCTTATATGCTACAACTTTAAATTTCAAAGAGCCTTTTCTTTCCAAAAGAATTGCAATCTCATCGGCAACAAGTTGCGCATCAAACAAAGGCTCGCGGATTTCAACAATTTCGATATGCGGATTGTCTAACTTGAAATTTTTCTTCAAAACTCTTGTAAGTTCTGAGATTTTTTCGCCTTTGCGACCTATGACTTGACCTGGACGGGAAGTGTGAACTAGAATTTTCTCGCCTATTGGAGTGTACTCAATTGTGACTGAGCTGATTCTGCCTTTGCCTAGCTCGTTCATGATGTACTCTCGAACTTTAAGTTCATCTTTCTTGAAGGTTACAAATTTTTTGTGTTCCATTTTACTTCTTTGCCTCCATAACTTCTCGCGCTTTCATTATTAAGTTTACTCTTTTTGCTCTTCTGCCGCCTGAACGCTGCGGCCTGGCAGCCCAACTTGCTGAAGACTCAGAGATTACCGTGCGTTCCAACTCTAAGCCATTGACAATAACGTTTCCTTTTAGAGCTTTAAGCATATTTATAAAATGTTTTGAAGCTGAAATTGGATATCTGCCTGACATTATGGAACCTCGCCTATGAGGTATTTCTCCCTTCATTGGGACTGGGTATTTGAACTTAATGACGCCTTGAAGGTAAGATATTGCATCGTCAATTTTCTTGCCTTTTATTGCGTTTGAGATATACATTGAGTGTTTCTTTGAAATTGGAAGAGAAAAGCCACGGGCGACTGCTTCGTATTTTTTTACCCTTGGAGTTTCTTTCTTAGCAGGTTTTTTATCATTTTGTTCTTTGCTATCAACTTTAGATTCTACTTTTGTTTCTTGTTGAGGAGTTTCGTGCTTGTGCTCTGATTTGTTTTCTAATTTGTGCTCCTGCTTTATTTCTTGATGGTTGTGCTCAATTTTGTGCTCAGTTTTCTTTTCTGTTTTGTTCACTTGATTTTTGTTTTTAGTTTCTTCTGACATGTTTACTTCTTAGCCGCCTTAGATGATTTAGTTGCTCCGATTCCTGCTGCAGAATGGGTTACTTTGCCTCTAGTCATTGCAAATTCTCCGAGGCGGTGACCTATCATTTCTGCTGTTAAAGTAATGTCCTGGAATTCTTTTCCGTTGTGAATTGCAATCGTCAGGCCTACAAGCTGAGGTATTATAATTAAGTCTCTGTTGTGAGTTCTGATTTTTTTCTTTCTTGATAATTTCTTTTGAGCGCGCTTGATGAACTTCTCGATTTTATCGAAGTTTCTTAGAACTGATCTTCTAGAGCGAGCATCAAGATATTTTGCGACTTCCCTAACGTCAAGAGTTTTCAGCTCTTCGACATTTTTGCCTCTATAAAAATAATCTTTCTTTCTTACTTCTTCGACTTGTTCTTGTTTTGCCATTATCTCTTGTGTCCTGTTTGTCGCGGTCTAAGATGACCTACTTTTCTTCCTGCAGGAGCGTTCCTCTGAGCGATTTTTGGCTTCGGACGCTTGCCACGGCCGGAGCCAAATGGATGATCAATTGCATTCATTTTTACTGCTGAAGTTCGCGGCCATAATTTGTTTCTGGCTTTCATTTTGTAGAATTTTTTCCCCGCTTTCAAGAATGGCTTGAGTATCTTTCCGTCGCCTGCAATTTTTCCGATTGTGGCTCGGCAGTTTCCGTCTAAAGAGATTTCTTTTTTGCTTGGCATTAAGACTAAAACTTTTTTATTATCGAGATTTTTTGTGATGGTTGCTGAAGAGCCTGCGGTGCGAATCATTTTTCCACCATCGCCAGGATTTCTTTCCAGGTTGTAAACTGCAGTGCCGGGCAAGATGTCCCGCAAGAATAAAATGTTTCCTTCTTTATTCTCTAGTCCGCCGACAGAGATTTTTTGTCCGACATACGCGCCATTGAAAGCAGGCATAAAAAATTTCTTGCTGTTAAGAGAAAGCTGCATCAGAGGTGCTGAGTGGCCTGCTGAGTGAATCAATTGAGTTATTTCTGCAGGACCGAATATGTTTGGATAGTTTATTCTGTGCTGATAAGCTCTCTTTCTAACTTGATAAGACAAACTTCCCTTTCCTCGTGCCTGTTGAATTATTCTCTTACCCATTATATCATTCCCAGCTTTGTAGCTATGTCTATCGCAGGATTAGACTTCGCAAATTTTACAAAGGCGAATTTTTTGTTGTTTTTTATTGAAGTTCTGACTTTATCTACCTTTACGTTAAACAGCTTTACAATTTCTTTTTTTATTTGGTCTTTTGTTGCATTTAGAGAAGTCTCAAAAATAAGGGTATTATCTAAGTCTATCATTTTTACAGCTTTTTCCGAGGTGATTGGCTTGAGCATCATTGGACTGCCTCCAATTGGGGAGAAATTCCATTTTGCACATATTTCAATGCATTTCCTATTGATGTTTCTCCATGATCCTTGATTGCTAGTGCGTAACCAGGAGTCTCATTTTGGACAACCAACCTCGTGCTTTCAAGACCATAAGTCCTAATTCTGTTCTTTCCACCTTGACTAGATTCCTCTGAAATAAACTTTAATGGACCTCTTCTTTCCGTTAGTCCGTTTAAAAAGCCAATTAGTGTGCGAAACCCATCATCTTTCTCTCCTGGTATCCTGAATCTTTTTTCTATCAGCCCGTCTCCTTTTTCCGCCTTCATTTTTTACCTCCGAATTCTTGGATAGCTTTGTGAGTGTAAATTGTCAATCTCCCTAAAGGATAAAGGTCTGAGATTTTTACCTCAGGTATTGGCTTGATATTGAAACCCTTGAAATTTTTATTTTCGTCTTTTGCTGTGACTATTAAAACACCGGGGGTTGACTTGTATTTTCTTCCCCTTGACTTGCCTTTTCCTGGACGGACTGACTTTTCTTTAAGTGATTGAGAGTTTTCCGGAAGGATTTTTTTTATTGTTTGCTTGAGAGCTTTTGTTTTTTCCGGCAAAGACTCGATGACAAATGGTACTTCCTTAACCTCGGAAAGCAAAGAATATCTTTTCTTTACTAATTCAGTGCGAGCTGTTGCCGCAAAACCAGAGTTCATTGCAATAAGCATTTCTTTTTTGTTTGTTTTCTTGTAATCGATAAATCCCAAAGGAGGAAATGCCTTTCTTCCGCCTCTTGCTCCTGGAACGTTTGCTCCAATCCAAAAGAATTGTGTTCCTCTGCGCCACATTGCTTTTCTCGGCATTCTTGAAATACCTCTACCATAATGGCCTTTCCAATCGTGCCTTTTGTGAGAGATAGAACCTGTTGCTACTTGTCTAAGACCTGCACGATACTTTGGCGAGTTTGGATGCATTTCTCCTAATTTTGAGGCTTCAAAATATTTTGCAACGAGGTCTTCACGAATTGGTGTTTCAAATATTTTTGGAAGTTCGACTTGGGATTTTTTTTCTCCACTTGACGAAAATAGTTGTGCTTTCATACTAACAATTAATTTCTCAAACCCCCCTTTATTTTTGATTCTTTCATTGTGAGTTCTGCGTATAAAGGGGCGAGGTGAGGTTGATATTCTGAGGTATCTTGTTCCGGAGAGTTTTTCAGGAATTCATAAATGCTGCGAATAGCTCTAGAAACCTTGCCTAAAGAAGTTTGAGGATTTCTACCCGCCATTTCTGCATTTTGCAAAGTAGCTCTCGCGACTTTGGCAAGATTAGCATATCTTGCAGAAGCAAGACTTTTTGCTCTATTCTCTTCAGCAAACATATTAACTTAGGACCTCCAGAAACTCTAATTTTTGTTTCTTTTGAACTTTTGATGGACGAAAAGCAGGAGTGATTAGAACCTGCCTTTTAGGAGGTCCTTGAACTGAGCCTTTGACAATAACGTATGCAGATTTTATTTTACCATAGTTCTTGAAACCTTGAGAAGGATTGATGTCTTTTTCTGCAATCTTGCCTTGAGTTAAGACTTGGATATTATAGGTGATTCTTGAAAACATACCTACTTGACCTGCAAGAGGGGCTCTAAATGTAACTCGAGCTGGATGCCAAGGTCCTAAGCTACCTGGGCGCCGAACTCCTTTTTCAGATTTGTGCGATTTCAAGGAGAGCCCCATTCTTTTTACTGGACCCTGCAGACCTTTTCCTTTTGTAATTCCTCTAATGTCAGCAAGCTTGAATTTTATTACGTCGGAAGCTGAAATATCCTTGTTTAGCATAGATTTTGCAAATTCTAATTTGTTTGCAGCACTAACTGCAAGCTCAATCAAGTCCGGAGATTTTTTAATTGATGTTTCTTTTGGTTGTGAGTAAACTAAAAGAGTTAAATTGTCAAATTCTTTCGGGGCTAGTTTATCTAAATCTTGCACTGCTTTCGGAGTTTTAATGACATGCTTTAGTTCTTTAGCATTAGAGACTAGAACGTCTTTAATTGGAAGGCCGTTTTTGTAGAATCTTACGGAAAGGACTCGCATTGGAGGTACTTCAAGGATTGTTACTGGCATGGCAACTTGCTTGTTTGAAGACATTACTTTTGGAGTTGTATCTTTAACTAGAGCAGTAGCCATTCCGACTTTGTAAGCGATAAACCCTAAAAGACCCTGCTCTTTTGTATCCGAGAGAGTTTTCCAGTTAACACTATGGAGAAAACTAGCTGCGCGCTTGCGAGGATAAAACTGCAAGCTTCCTTTCCTTGGCCTTCTTAGTGTTGGCATTTCGTGTTAACATTTTAACTGGGATAACAACTCTTCCCGCTTTAATTAGAAACGCTGAGGTTGAAGTTTTCCTCGTAGTTTCATTCGATTAGATTCGTTCTACCGTAACCTGTTTTTAGAGAGTTTTGAGGGTATTTAAAGTTTTTTGTTAGATAAAGAGATTTCCTGCCTCGCTATCCCTGCAACAAAGCTGCGGGGTATTAAACCCAATTTGGCAATAAAACAATCAATTAGCCTCATAAATATCTTTCTTCTTTGTAAAATCTTCTGGGACGCGATATTCTTCAAACTTGACATTGCCACTTTCTATAGTCTCCTTTAGGGATTTTTCTTGAGGTGAGAGCTTGGAGTTTCCTGATTTGACTTCCACGAATGAAATCTCTGAAATAGATTTGTTGTCTGCGCCTTTGAAAACTATAAAGTCAACGGGCTTGCCGATAAAACGGCATTCTGTCGGAGAGTATGGAAAATCCGGCAAGAACGGAGAAAGTTGCTCTGAGAACTGGCCGCTTAGAACTGCACGAGATTGGGCGATAGCTTCTTTTCGGTGGTGTGGAAGTTGGTTTTCCCATTTTCTGTTTGCTTTCAAAGAGCCAAGTTTGTAACTGATGAATGCGACTATTAAAATAACTGCTAAAGAAATTAGCTCGAGCAAGATTATTGTGTCCATTTAATAAATTAGGGGAGAGAGTATAATTAGTTTTCTAATTAGAAAATCTTATTTTTAGATTTTAGAACAGATTTTTCTCCTTAACTTAAAGGAGTTTGCCCATTCTTTTCCTGATGTTTTCTTGAGCTTTGACATAAGATATCTCAAAGGTCGTCAATAACGACCTCATTCTTTTTTTAAGCGGAAATTCTTCTAAATATAACTCAGTTGCTTCTTTCAAATTTTCGATTGCTTCTTCTATTGTAGCTCCTTGACAAATAGTACCTATTTCTGCGCCTTCGCGATATACATATCTTATTCTTTTTCTATAATTGCTGTGAATTCCATAATAAATTAGATAGTTACAAATTTAAAAATTTTCTAAATCAGTCTTCCTGTTCGACTCGAGGCGCTAGAACGAATGACAAGATGACTAAGCCAGTGTGGAAGTCTAGCCTCATTGGATGATTGTTTGAGAACGATAAAGTTGCCTTGTTGGAGACTTTGGCGCCTTTGGTGAATTTTGACAGATACTCAAGAGAAAATCTTGCAAGAGAGTTTGCTGAATGGATTTCAGCTTCATCGGATGAGAATTCTGCTCTTGCAGAGTTCAAGCCATGGGCTTCAACAATGAACTTGTTTGGCTCAGCGATAAATGTGCAGGCGTCGGAGACGACGGCGCAGTCCTCAATGACTTCAACCAAAGAGTCTGAGTTGATTTTCACCACGGAGTTAAATTCCCAGCTTGGAAGAGGCTTTTCTTCTGCGTCAATTTCTATCAGGGCGAGAGAAAAATCGCGTTTGATTCGGTCTTTGATTGACAAGTTCAGGAAATTGTCCTGTTTTTCCAAGGAAAGTGATGAACCGGGAGAGCATCTTCTCAGAACAGCTTTTAGATTGTTCAAGTTAACGCCGAGCTCCTCTTCTTTTTCCAGTGCGAATTCGGAGAATAAATCAGAAGGAATTTTAAAATAAACCATTGCGACATTTGCAGGGTCAATTGCTGTGAGAGAAATTCCGTCCTTGTTGACTTTAATCCTGACTTCAGTGACGATTTCTGAAATAATTGTGACTATGTCGGAAAATATTTTAGGATTCTGAAGTGTAAGTTGCATTTCCTTAGGGAATAAAACAGGTTATTAAAGATTATTGTTTTTAGAGGAAATCTCTAATAAATTCACTGTTTAACTCTTGAAGAAGCAACTTATAATACTGAAAGAAAATTCACGCTTTACATCCGCATTTAAGAGCTGTAGAGCAACCTAGAGCATCTGATGAGCTTACCAGAAAGTTAGCTCTCTGATTATTTCATACTATAAAATTAATTTCCTAGAAACAAGCTACTTCAAAATGAACAACAAACAATAAATAATCTATTAAGTTTTGATGTAAATGCAATCTGGAGAGGGTATAAGTGAAAAGGAAAAGAGGATAAGACTTTTGACAAATATTTATTATTCTAAGAAAGAAGTTCAAGATGCGATATTGGAGTTTGCCAAGAACAGAGAAGTGGTTCCTAGATATTTTGAAGGGTTTGGAAAAAGACCTGACGTACTGACTTACCCCTCTGATGTTGTTAGTTTAGTGAAAAAGGGAGCGACTTCATTTCATTGCTCGGAAGAATTGTGGAAAGATCCGTTGCAAATTTCTTCTGATATGGTTCGGCAGGAACTTGACGAGATAAGAATAGGCTGGGATTTATTGATTGACGTTGATTCTCCTTTTTTCGAGTATTCCAAAAAAGCTACTTTGTTGCTTGCAGACGAGTTGGAAAGACACGGTGTGAAGAACTACGGAATCAAATTTTCAGGAAGCAAAGGTTTTCACATAATTGTCTCTGGCAAAGCTTTCCCGAAAGAATTTGACAAAAAACTGACAAAGGAAATGTTTCCTGAGTGGGCGCGTACAATCTGTCAATATCTGGAAGCGAGAATAAGAAATGAATTCAATGTTCAAATTTCCACAGAAGAAGACATAAAAAATTTGGAGACGAGGACCAAGAAAAAACGCGAAGAGCTTGTCGAGAGTGTCTGCCCGAACTGCGGCTCTACGTTTTACAAAGATATTCTAATGATGATGAAATGCAAGCTTTGCGAGAACATCACTCAACAGAAAAAAAGCGTTCTTGAAAAAAAAAGAGTTTTTCGGTGCAACCTTGACAACGCGCCTCTCGAAGTTATTGAAGAAAAAGAGATACTTGAATGTCCTAACTGCAAGACGTCTAACTTTAAGATGGAGATTTCAGCAAGAGAGCAATTATCTAAAGAGGGAAGAATAAAAAGTGAGAGTTACACTTCTGAAATAAGAGAAAACATTAAACAAAAAGAAAGCGGAGGATTTGACCTTGTGCTTGTCGCTCCCAGACATTTGTTCAGGATGCCTTACTCTTTGCATGAGAAAACTTCTTTGGCCAGTGTCGTTCTTTCAAAAAATGAAATTGAAAAATTCACGCCAATGGATGCGAGTCCGATGCACGTCAAAGTAAGACTTTACATTGGGGAATGTGAAATAGACGAAGGAAAAAAACTTCTGAGCGATGCACTTGAATGGAAAACTGAAAAAGATGCTGCTGAAAAGAAAATTCAGGAAACCAAATACTCTGGCAAAAAATTTGAAGAGACTAGTTTTGAAAATGTCAGCGAAGAAATGTTCCCGCCTGCGATTAACAAACTTCTTGAGGGCTTGGAAGACGGGAAAAAGCGCGGGCTGTTTATTTTGATAACTTTTCTCCGAAGTTTAAATTTTTCATACTATTATGTCAACAAGAAAGTCAGAGAGTGGAATGAAAAAAACAAGCCCCCAATGAAAGAAGGTTACATTAAATCACAAGTGGACTGGCATTTCAAGCAGAAAAAGAAGATACTGCCTCCGAATTATAATAATGAAGGTTTCTACAAAGACCTTGGATTGATTAAAGAGATGCCAAAAACCAAGAACCCGATTGCAGATGTGGCAAGAAAAATTCGAGAAAGAAAAGATTGAGAAACTTTTTAAATAACGCTAGACTTAGAGATAAATGAATAAAAGAGGAGTTTTGATTTTAGTACTTGTTGGTTTGATGCTTATACGGCTTTCAGATGCGCAAACAACTGATTACACTCAGAACATTAATAATGCATTCAGTTGTCTTGGAAATTTAACCAATTCGAATCCTAGCTTGACATTGCAGCAGGCGACGTTTTCATTTCTTGCCGGCGCGGGTAATAAAACTAAGATATTTAATGTAATAAACTCCTCTGCATACAATGCAAACAACCAAACTTGCTGGCCATCTGGAGGGTGCAAGGTAAAAGAAACTGCCCAAGTTGCTTTGGCTTTAAAAAAACAGAATGTTGATAACTCAAAGATAATTGACTGGCTGAAAAATCAGACAACGGCGCCGAGAGATTTAACTTGGTATTTGCAAGTGACTGCTGAACAAGGGACAAACGCAAGCTGCACATTGGGGTATGATGGGCAAAATTTTATTTTTGACCTGAACTCTGATTATAGCCTGACGGCGCAAAGCGGCTATGGAAATTGTTTCAGCTACGTTTCATCTGGAAACTTGGCAACAAGACTTAGAATCTCTGACAGCTGTGTTTCAAAGCAATTCACAGTGAGCTGTGCTGGGAGCTTTTCAAATTTTAAGACCTCATTCTTATTCACAGAATCACAAAACCTTATCGCGTTTGTAACTTCTTCTACAAGGTCTAGCGAGAGCGGAGGTTTAGTCCTGATGAAAGTCAACTCACAATGCTTCAAAAAAGAAGTAAGCTCCAGCGGATGCGACTATGAATCCAGCTTGTGGGCTACTGCTGCACTTTATGATAAAGGTGAAAGTACCAGTAGTTTCACACCTTATTTGAGGGCATTGGCATCGCAAAATGAGAAATATTTTCCAGAAGCTTTTTTAGTTTATCTTGTTAATGGGCCGAGCCAGTATCTTGCACAGGTTAACCAACTGAGGAGAAATGCGCATTGGGATATTGCGGGAAACACTTACAGCGCATTTTATGATAGTGCTCTTGGAATATTGGCTCTTGGCGGGATGGGCTCTTCAACTATAACCAGCGGGGGGACTTTAACTTATCTGTTTAATACAGGGCAGCAGACAAATGAAGGCTGCTGGAATAACAACGACATTTCAGACACGGCGTTTTTGCTTTACGCTTTGGGCGTTGGAAGAAATTACCAGAATGAAATTGTGAATCCAACAAACCCTCCAAGTGATACAAACGGAACAGGCACTCCGCCGGGACCAAGTGTAAATGAAACTAATACAAATAATGGGACAATTCAGGGAGGAGAGCTACTAATTCCTGAAACAGATTGTGAATCTGTTAATTATTATTGCGCCCCAACTTTAGATGATTGCATTATTGCTCGCGGTGAACCTCTAAGCGAATACAATTGCCATAGTTTTGCTGAAGTTTGCTGTAGTGTTCAAGTGCCTTTCGTGACAAGTTGCGGCGAAATGGGGGGGCGAGTTTGCGCGACAGCCAATGGAGAGGTTTGCTCGCAGGTTACAGTGCAATCCTCAGATAGCCCTATCTGTTGCACGGGTATTTGCCAGACTACAGAGCCTGAACCACAGCCAGATTTCAACCAGACCGGCAGCGAGGGTGGAGGAGATAGTAATGGAACAAGCTGGTGGCTTTGGATAGCTATTTTTATCATACTAATTCTTCTGGTTGTAATTGGGATAATATACAAAGATAAAATTAGAATGTGGTGGCTAAAGAGAAGCGGGAAAGCAAAGAATTCCAAGATGCCGCCTGCTCCGCCTGGAGGTGCCCCTCCTGGGCTGGGAAGACCGATGCCGCCGCCAAGATTCGGGCCCCCACCAATGCGGCCTGTGATTCTGCAGCCAAGACCTGTTCAAAGAGAGATGCCTCCAAGACTGCAACTGCGGCAAAGCGCCAAAGAGAAAGAAATGGAGGAGACTCTGCAGAAATTGAGAAAGATTAGTGACGAGTAAGGAGTTTTGTGTTCAATTTATTTGAATATTTCAAGTTAAAAATAAAAAAATTGTAATCTTTGTCAAAACATTTTCTAAGGAACGATAATTATCTCTTGCTTGTAAATTAAGTTCACTTTCAATTAGTTGAAAAATATAGGCGACTTTGAATAACCAGTTTAATAAAGAATCTGTCAAGAAACCAAATTAAATCCTATTTTTTAAATATTAATTTTATCCTCGATAATAATTATTAAATCAAATTGAAGTTATTTTTTATTGGTGATTGAGGGCCTGAAAACAGGGTTTTTCAAAGCCCTGTATATAATACAAACTGACAAATCAAATCATTATATTTGTGTAATGCCTGATTTTTTTAATAAAGAGATTTCCTGCTTTGCTATCCCCGCAGCAAGCTGACAGGTATTACGCTCGGCTTTGAACGGAAATCTCTAATCATACGTACTTTGTTCTTGTGCCATCAAAGTCTGCGACTTTGAGGTCCCAAATTGACTCCGCAGCAGAGCTGCGGTGTATTAAACCCAATTTGGCAATAAAAGAGTCATGAATCAGGAAAACCTGTAATTAAGATTATTAAACAGAAAAATAAACTGGAACCGTTGTTCTCTAGGCAGTTAAAAAGAGTTACTTTAGCAGTTCAGCATGCAGAACGACAGTAGAATTTATATAAAAAGGATTTTTATCTTTAGGATGAGAAAAGAGTTATTCATCTTGGTTTTTGTAATTTTAATTTGCAGCGGGAGCGCGATAACAACTAACCTTGCAGATTCATATAAGCAAAAACAAACTGTAACTATAAAAATTGATGGGAGCATTTTACAGCCGCTTCAAGAGAGCCAAGTTAAACTTAAGAGAGGAAACACTTATGTGGCATTTGAGCGCGGACTGGCCAGTTTTGATGATGCTTATTATTTATGGATTGTGACGCCCGGAGTTGAGGGGAACTACAAGCTTGTGATCGAAAATATTCAAAGTATAGTGAATGGACAGAGCCAGCTTGTTACTTACGAGAAAAATTTTAATGTGACAAACGAAAGTGAAGACTATTACATTACTCCGGGAGTTGAAGTTGCTTCGGCAGACTTTTACGTTACTGCTGTAAATGGAAAAGACGTTATACAACAGATCAGTGTTGACTTTCCAAATAGACATATAAACTTATATCCAGGAGAGACTAATATTTTTTTTCCTATTTCGGAGTTTGCCGGAACGCAAACAATAGACTTGAATGTTGGAAAGTACCAAGTTCCTGCAAAGATTTTTGGGATTGAAATTAGTACAAATTCTAGCCTGAACAATACTGATGCAAATTTTACCTTGAATAATACAAATACGACACTTAATGGAATCAACGTTAGCCTGAATAATTCAGGAAACGGAAATTTCAGCACAATTGTTTCCGGAAACTATTCTTTCTTGTTTGTAACGCCGATTATTAAAACAAACCTGTCAAACTCGTCGACTAATGTGAGCGTGAAATTCCAGATAAAAAATGACGGGGAAGATGAAATAAAAAACCTGAAATTTTTTTACAATAAAGAGTATTTCTTTATAGACTATAGAAATGAAACCATAGAGCCTAATAAAAGCAGAGAATTTAACCTTGTTATAAAAAAAGCACCCGGCAAATATTACCGAGGGAGTATTCTTGCTAAGGCAGGAAGCTTCAGCAAATATATGGTCGTTATGGTTGATGTGGCAAATCAGCCACTTAACAAACCCATTGTGGAGTATGTGATGCAAAATCAGAGCAACTTGTATTATTATTGCAACGAGATTGACAAAGACGCGAGAGTTTGCAGTGCAGAGCAAAGCTGCTCAGGAAATGAAGTTGATAGCCTGGATGGAAAGTGCTGCATTGGCCAGTGCGAAACTCCAAGTTCAGGCAGAGGAGTCGGCTCCTGGATAGGATACTTGATTGGAATTTTATTGATAATTGTTATTGGATATGTTTTCTTGAAATACAGAAAAGTAAATTCAAACAAAGAAAGGCTAGTGAAGGAAAAATTTGCCACCGCCGAGAGAAAATTGCCTTAAATATGCGACATCTAAATTACAAGTTCAACAATTAACCGTATATTATTCCTCGCTATTAAAGATTTGCAGACTTTAACATAGTTGAAAGAGCTTATTATGAACTGGGTGCTTAACTTTTTTTCTCGCCTTTGGTTTTTATGTAATCCACAATATTTTTGAATGTTTCCGGAGATAGTTCCTTTAGCTTTTCCAGAAACATCTCTCTTTCCACAAGGTAGTTTTTTGCAATTCCATCATAGTTGTGAAGCCTTTGCACCAGAACATTGGCAAATGTTGTAAGCTCCTGATTTTGCAGTGTTATTTTATCGGGATGGATCAATTCGACGTGAGAAGGCATATACGCGAACATCAGATAGAAAAAGACCTCTATTGTATCTAACTCGACCTCGACCTCTGCAAAAGAGGTAAACAAATCGCTCACGCCCTCAATCTTCACAGGGGCATGAATTTTTTTATCCTTGAGAAAGACACCTTTTTCTTTGCTTAGCTTTTCTACCAGCGAGTTCAAGGTTTCAGAAACATTCTCTATTGGCCTGCCTAGGATCTCCATTACTAGAGAGGCAGTAATTTTTTCCATATTTTTAAGTAAGAAAACCGCGTTTTTAAAATTATATTCTCTTCAGAAGAAGCAAGACTAGAAGAAAAACAACAAGTAAACCTGCCGAATATAAAACTAATTTTACTGAAGAACTTTTCTTGGTTGAAATTTCTTTAGTTGGATAGTTTTGGTTTTTTAACACGATTTTTTCAAGAGGCTTTTCCTCACTAGCATTTGATTGAATTATTTCTTCCTTGAGAATAGTTAGATTGGTTGATTCTTCCGTTGTGAAGGCTTCTTTTTTAATATCTTCAATGGAGGCCTCTTCTCTATTTTCGGTTTGCTTTTCCTCTTCGGATTGTTTTTTTCTTTCAGATAAACTGACAGATATTGATTCGCATTTTATTGAAGTTGAATCGGTTCCTGCCTTTCTAAGTCTTACGCAAATTTTCCTGTCTCCTGCATCAGTTAGAACTTTCACTTGAAAGGTCTTGACTTTTGGAAAAGCTTCTTTGATATAATACCATGAGTCTTTCCAGCCGTCATTGTTGACTTCAGAGATATAATCTGATTTTACAACTTTGTCAGATTCTGACTTGTGTACGAATATTTTAACGTCTACAACATCTTGAGATTCTGAATTGATTGTGACATCAAAAGATTCATCGATTTGAACTGAATCTGGCGCATCAAAGCTAAAATCAAGTGCGGAAGAGAGTTGCAAAAACAAAAAGAAAATCGTAACCATAAAAATTATAGTGAGCAATCTTACTTTCAGAGTCGAGCAAGTAGAGAGAGTCTCTGTTGTTGTTCCAGACGTCCTGCTTTTGTCTCCAGTAGAGGTCTGTTGTATTGTCTTCACCATCTTTTGTATGGAGGTTTACCTTCTCTATTGAAATATCCGGAAACTTATATCTTTTTCTGCTTTCGTCTGTTATAATCCAGCCATTTAAATTTATCTCCGGACAGGAGTTCTCCAGATGAACAAGCTCTTGCTCTGGATTTATTTTTGAAGTGAAGCAGTCGTAATAACGAGAATGCTGCCAGATTCCTATTGAGTTTTCAATTGCGGATTTTTCTGCCTCGCTGAAAGGTTTTAACTCAGACTCTTGAACCAAGAATTTTTTACCAAGGCCTCTTTTGACAATTTCTAAATTAATATACTCTGGAGCGTAAATTCTCGCAAGAATTCTGGAGTATTTATCAACGCCAAAGACTTCCATTTCAACGGACCTATTTTCGAGTCTTGACAGGAATGACTTGGCTTCACTATATCCGAACTCGGACTTTTCTGGAGTGTTGATATTCAACAGACGAATTGTCATTCCGTCTGCAGTCTCCAGGGTGTCACCGTCGATCACTCTTTTTACGATGACTGTTTTTGCACTTTTAGAGTCATTGAAATAATAAAAGTTCAATGCAATCAAGAAAGTTATAAGAAATGCGAGAATCAGCGCGAGAGAGGTTTTCATAATTCCAGATAAAGTGTTTTTATTTTAAGAGTTTGTAAAAACTTGAGCAGGTTTTCTTTGTTTATTTCCAGAGTCGCGGTGTTGTCATTTGGATGAAACCCTGTTTTTTCCGCTTCAAGAATCTTTTTGTCAATCACCAATGTGATTTTTTTTGCATAAATCGCGGAAAATATTGAAACCGAGCCTGGAGATACATTTAACTGCGCCTTTAATTCCTCCTGAGATGCAAATTGAATTTTCTTTTTTGCTTTAAGTTTGTTCTTAAGGTCTTTGAGATTCAGCTTTTTGTGAGCATACATGCATACAAGATAGAAACTGCCTGCTTCGTCTTTTAAAAAAAGATTTTTGGTGTGAAAAACTCCTGGAATTTCGGCGTTTGACTCTAGAGACTGTGCGACTGTAAAAATTGGCTGATGAGAATGGGTTTTGTATTTTATGCCGTGATTTGCCAAATAGGTTTTTAGGGTTTGGTCCATATTAACATTTAAGATTCGGGTTTATTATTATTATCTGTTTTGGAGATTAGTCAATTGAGTTAAATTCAATCTCCATTGCGATTTTCATTTATTAAAAAATTTTACGTTAAAATCTGCGCTTGTCCCAAATTATAAGTAAAATCGTTTTACCTCGCAGCTTGCTGCGGTTTGGCAGTTCATTAGCAAAAAAAATTGAAAACCCAAAGATTTATATATTATATTTTTTATTTGATATTATGAAAAAGAGCAGTGTGATTGTTTGGGGTGTTGCCGGAATTTTCGCTCTTTTTGCTCTTGTCCTTGCTGTTTCTCTGTCTGTAAATGGTAATGTTGGCTACTCTCCTGTTAAAGCTGGCGCATCTGGAAAAATTGAAAAGGGAGTAGGCTGTGCAGATCAATGCAGCTTGGGAGACAAATATTGCAAAGATGGAACTTCTTATGTTTGCGGGTATTATAATACTAGTTGTTTAATTTGGGGACCGGGGATTCCTTGCCAATATGGATGCTGGAACAATCAATGTTTACCATACTCTTGTTCAGACACAGATGGATGGACTAATATTTATGCAAAAGGAATAGTAACGGAAGGGACAGTTTTGGCAGGACAACAGTTGACTGATTATTGCTATAGTGGAAGCCAAGTAACTGAACACTCTTGCATTTCTCCTAATGAGACTTGGGATTCTAATATGGGCTGGGCTAAAAAAGAGGTGTATAGTTGCCCTAATGGGTTTAATTGTATTGAGGGGGCTTGCAAATCTTTGAATACTTGCTATGATACTGATGGTGGAAATAATATATACGCACAAGGAACTGTTTATGGCAATATTTATCAGAATGGCAGTGTTGGTAATTATTCTTATACTGATTATTGTTATCCAAATGGGGCAAGTTCTTTCCTTTATGAATACTATTGCTTGAACTCTGAGATTTATTCTTCTTTTAGAGGGCCTTGTCCTTCTGGCTATACCTGTAATGGGGGAAGATGCATTCAACAAGTTAATCAAACTCATTTAGCTTGCGTATCAAACACTTGTTCTTTGGTTTCAGGATTTGGCAATAATACCTGTTCTCCTCTAGGTTCAGCTTGCGGAAACCTTAGTTTTCCTGATTTGACTGTCACTAATTTAACCGTTTCTAATAAGACTTATATGGGCAGCACTAACGGAACAAATGGGACAATTAATTATTACAGTGTAACTTTAAAAGCAACTGTTAAGAACATTGGAACTACAATTGCTGGAACAAGTAACACAAAGTTAGAAGTTGTTGGTTACAATTTTGCAAATCCAAGCACTATTCCTTTGGCTCCTGGTTCTTCTATAGTTGTTTCTGCTAATGTTTATAGTATTCCTCAGGGCAGTAGAGTAGCCAGGGCAATAGCAGATTCTCTTGGAAGTATATCTGAGTCGAATGAGGGCAATAATGTTTTAAGTGTGAACTTTAATTTGCCATAAACATAATTTTAAATAATTTGATTTCTAATCTTTAAAATGCCAAAGAAAAAAGTTGTGAAAGATAGTAAAAAGGAAAATAATAATTATGATTTTCTGATAATTGGCGCTGGAGTTGCTGGAATGGCTGCTGGAATGTACGGAGCTAGATTGGGAATGAGGACTCTCGTGCTTGGAAAATCACACGGCAGCGAGCTGCCCCTTGGGGGAGTTATAACCACTACTAATGTTGTTGAAAATTATCCTGGATTTATCAAACTTACTGGAACGGAACTTGCAGATAAAATTAGAGAACACGCACAGGCCTATAAACTTGTTACAATTAGAGAAGAAAAGGCGACCGATGTTGGCAAAAAAGATGATGGTTTTTTTGTTAAAACCGAAAAGGCAGAATATTTTTCCAAGTCATTGCTGATTGCCACCGGGACAAAATGGAGAAAACTTGAATGCAAGGGAGGAAGTGAATTTGAAAATAAAGGAGTGGCTTATTGCGCTTTATGCGATGGGCCTTTATACAAAAATAAAACGGTATGCGTTGTAGGCGGCTCTGACAGTGCGGCTAAGGATGCACTGGTCTTGGCAGAGCACGCGAAAAAAGTTTACATAATTTACAGGGGAGAAAAAATAAGAGCTGAGCCGATAAATATCAAAAGAATACAAGACAATAAGAAAATTGAAGTAATAACCAATACAAATGTGATGGAAGTCAAGGGCAAGAAATTTGTTGAGAGCGTTGTATTGGACAAATCCTATAAGAACGACAGAGAACTAAAGCTAGAGGGGGTTTTTGTCGCGATTGGACATATAATTTTATCTGACTTGGCTAAGCCACTTGGTGTGGCTTTGAATGAGAAAGGTGAAATAATTATCAATCATAAAAGCTCTGAAACAAACGTTCCGGGAGTGTTTGCTGCGGGCGATGTTGCTGACAAACCATTCAAGCAGGCAATAACAGGAGTTGCTGAGGGCTGCACTGCGGCGTATTATGCATATGAGCACATTAATGGGAAATAATTTTTTTAAGAAGTTTTTTGCATGATGAATCCAACTTTGAAACAAAGTTTTTTAAACAAAAGATTCGTCTATTAAAGATGTTAAAGAAGAGAGGTTTGTCGCCGGTTGTCGCGACAATGCTGCTTATTACATTGGCGCTGATACTTGCCGTAATAATATTTCTTTGGGCAAGAAGTTTTATTGGAGAGTCAGTTCAAAAACAAGGCGCCGATGTTGAACAATCGTGCCAGGAAGTCTATTTTGAGGTGCAGGCTTTTGCTTCAAGCGGAATTGACATTGTAAATCAGGGAACAATTCCGATTTATGCAATGGAAGTAAGAAAATCAGCACTTCTTGGGGATAGTGCAGGAGTGGAAAACTTAAATGGAGACACAAGCATAGGAATCGGACAGAGCGCGCATATTAATTTTCCCGAAAATATGATTGTCAATGCTGGCGAAACTTTAGAACTTACTCCCGTGCTTTTGGGACAGCTTGAAAACGGCGAGACCAAGACGCATGTTTGCAGCAGCAGCTACACCCAAGAAGTTGAAATTCAATAAAATGGAGAAGAAAGGCCTGTCTGAGATTATTGCAGTTCTTGGAATCTTGCTTATGACTTTTTCTGCGGTAGTCTTTTTAATTGGCCTTTTAGTTCCATATGTTAGAGATAATTTAAACAAGAGTACTGAATGCAATGACTATAAAGATTACTTTTTATTTGAAGAGGCGAATGGATTTAACTGCAAAAATGATTCTGCAGGTGAATACTGGATGAGCATCAAAACTAATTTCCCTGGGGGAAAAGAAAGCCAGGTTAAAGGTTTCAAAACCTCATTTACAAAATACGACGGCTCAAGTGAAGTTTTTGATGTCATTAATGGAACCAATATGGGCAATGTTAAAATGGTTTACAATAGAACCAGCCCGCTATTAATCCCGCTAAGGAACGAAATTAGAACGTTTGGATTTAACACTACGAGTATTTTCGAAAAGGCAGAGATACTTCCAATTTTAAAATCTGGGAGAGCCTGTGAAGTTAGCGATTCTATTGACTTGACTATTGACAATGGGAGATGTGACTAATGAAGAACGCGCAAGTTTGGGTTGAGACGGTGATTTACACTTTAATTGGGCTGACTTTAATCGGAGTAGTTTTGTCCCTGGCGCTGCCGAAAATAAATGCATACAAGGACAGAGTAATCGTTGAACAATCGATTGACGCGATGAATTCTTTTGACGCGAAAATAAAAGAGGTAATTGACGCAGGCCCTGGGAATGTCAGAAAAGTGGATTTTTTCTTTATTAAGAGAGGCAATCTTGAGGTTAACGGGGAAGCTGATGAAATTTTATTTGAAATTGACAAGCTTACAAAGCCATATTCGGAAATAGGACGAACAATTAACGTGGGGCCTTTGTACCTTATCACTATAAAAAACGGAAAAACTTCAAATGTAAAAATAGCCAGTGCATATTACCATATTGCAAATCTCACCTATGCGGGAAAAGAGATTCAGCAAGTGTTCTCTGAAAGTTCAACACCCTACTCTTTCTCTATTGAAAATAAGGGCGTTTCCAATGGAAAGGTCCTTTTAGATATCAGAGAGGTTTCCGGAGGCAATTAAAAGCAATTAGGGACTATATTGCGAGATAGATTTAGTAGTTTGAATAATATCTTGATAAGTTCATTTTGTGAAATGAGGAAAAATGAAAAAATGTAAAAGTTGTATTAAAGTTTTTTTATTTTCCATATTTGTTTTTAGTAATTTTTTAACGAACACAATATTTGCAGATAAAGAATATTTTTGCAGCTATTTTTCACAACTTAGATGCTAAGTAGATTAGTTGCTGGTATGAAATTCAAAATAAATTTTTAATTGGCAGGACAGCCATTCAAAGAACCTATTTTAAGTTTTAATTTTCAGCGACTTTTTTAGAGATACTTTGGCGTAAACAATAGCGCCAGAGTTGCGCCTAGCCAATAATTTTTAACTTTTTCCGTATCGAAAATATTAAATAACTAATTTTTCTGTAATTTATATGAAAAGTGGTGCTGGAATTGCCTTTGTTTTTTTTGCCTCGTTGATATTTTTTACCAGCTTTGTTTCTGCGGCCGGAGATTGCGGAATTTGGGAGAGGTTGCTCAGCTGGTTTGGGCTTGCAAAGTGCGGAATTAGTTATTCTCCATATACGGATAATTTCGGGAGCAGTCAAACACAAACAGTTTGCGGCAATGAGATTGTTGAAGGCGGCGAGGAATGCGAGGGAACAGATTTCAACGGAAAAAGCTGCGCAAATTTTAACTTTACATCGGGAAATTTGCTTTGCAGAAGTGATTGTACTATTAATTCAAGCGGATGTTTCAACATTTGCCAGGACGAATGTTCCCCCGAAGAGGCGCAATGCGATGGAAATAGCAGACTTAATTGCGGAGATTTTAATGCTGATGGCTGTCTGGAATTTGGAAATTTAACCATGTGCGGAGATGGATTTCAATGCGTTGAGGGCGCTTGTGAGCAAAGCAGGACCTGCACGGATAGCGATGGAGATGATTATTATGCTGCAGGAACGTGCAGTGATGCAAATGGAAACCAAACAGACTCTTGCATTTCTGGAACTAGCTTGAGAGAGTGGACTTGCAATTTGGGCAATTGTTTTTCAAATAATGTTAAAGTCTCAATGTGCCAGAATGGAGTTGGAGGATATGGAGCCTGTCTCAGCAATTTATGCACGTTTTCTCCAGGAGAGGGAGAAAATGAATGCACTGAGATAGGCGAAACATGCGGAGTACTCTTAGAACCTCAGGATAACCGAACTCATTTGGAATGCGTGAATTTTTCATGCGCTCAGGTAAACGGCACAGGAGACAACGAGTGCTCAAATCTTGGAGAAAGCTGCGGGGCTGCAAATGGAACGCTGTCTGTCATTTCAACTCCTTCGGGAGCGAGCGTTTATGACGGCGGAGTTTTAAAAGGTGTTACGCCGAAGAGCTACAGCACAAACCCCGGAGCTCACGAGATAAAACTTATTAAAAGTGAATATTTGGATTTTAAAATTCTAGTCAATGTGAACAGCAGCTACATAACGATTTTAAACGTGACGCTGGAGAGGAATGAAACTGCCTCTCCTTTGGAGAACAACTCTCGACCTGACTTAGTTGTTTCTAGCTTAAGCACTAAAGTAGGGAGCCATTCAAGTTCTGGCTTTGGAGTTATTTTTACCGCGAGTGTGAAGAACATCGGAGGGGCCAAGGCGAGAGCGAGCATGACAGGATTTAGAATTTTAAACTTTTCAACAAATAAAACGACTTCTGCGCTTGAAGTCGGGCAGTCAGCAAATGTGACTGGAATTGTTTATGTCCAATCTGCCGGAAATTATGTTGGAACAGCTATTGCAGATTTGACAAATTCAATCAATGAGTCCTCGGAAACTAACAATAACAATAGTGTGACTTTCAGAATTGAGGAAAAAGAGTGCTCAGACAGCGATGGTGGAGTTAATTATCAAGTCAGAGGGACTGCCAGCGACCGAAACGGAGATTTTACAGATTCATGCGAAGAAAACAAGCTTACAGAATACTATTGCTCAGAGGATTCTGTAATAAATGCTAGTATTGTTTGTGAGGGCGAGTGCGGGGAGGGTGTGTGCAAGATTGAAAATGAAGAAAATTCAACTGAAGATAATGCAGCAACTGAAAATACAGAAAGTTTGCGAATGGAAGAATCAAAAAACATTTTTGAAAAACTTTTGGAGTGGCTGGTTGAATTATTTAAAAGAGAAAAATAATTAAAGGAGTTCTTGGAATTACTGCTTTTTTGAAGAGTTTGTAAATGTATTTCAATGTTATAATAATTATTAAATCAAATTGCAGTTATTTTTTATTGATTATTGACTGTATGAAAATAATGTTTGCCAATACCCTCAATAGTGAAATGCTGAATAATTTCAGTAAATAGTTATCGATAAATTATTGTAATAAAGTAGCTTAGTATAATCAAAAAACAGTGATAATCATTAGCTTTAAATAAATAGAGTTGCTCTTAAGAAAATGATTCAGATAAATATCAGCCCTACGATACCGCCGCTGAAAAGATTTGATGACAAAAGGAAGGTTGATGTCAGATATGTTTTAATTTCGCCTTATGCATCTGCTCATATTTTTTGGGATGACAAGTCAAAAGAGCTAGTTTATGAGGTTGAAGAACCGACAATTGATGAACGCGAGCGCGAGGTACTTGCGAAACTTGAGAGTGCAATGACTGAGCTTATTAATGTTAATGTGGCGGTTGACAAGTCAACGGAGGCGTTAATTGAATATATTGACAAGACTGCGAGATTATTGATTGAAGAATTGAACCTTAATATAAAGAGCGAAAGTTATGACAGAATTTTTTATTATCTCTTCAGAGATTTTGTGGGATTGAATGAGATCGACCCCTTGCTTCGGGATTACTTTATTGAAGACATTGAATGCAACGGGGTTGAGACTCCAATATATGTAGTGCACAGAATCTACAGGAATTTGAGAACGAATATTTCTTTCAGGGAAAATGAGATAGACAAGCTTGCAAGTTTCGTGGAAAAACTCGCACAGAGGTCAGGAAGATATGTTTCTTATGCCCAACCGCTTTTAGATGGCACCTTGCCCGATGGCTCCAGAGTGAACGCGACATACACAAAAGACGTTAGCTCGAGAGGACCGACTTTCACGATTAGAAAATTCACAAAAGTTCCGTGGACGCCTGTCCAGTTGATTGCTATGAAAACACTATCCCCGGAGATGCTCGCGTATTTCTGGATATTGATAGAGAACAAATCAAATATTTTAGTGAGCGGTGGCACTGCTTCTGGAAAAACGACTTTGTTGAACGCATTGGCTTTTTTTATTCCGCCCGAAGCAAGAGTGGTAAGCATTGAAGATACTCGGGAAATCAACCTGCCAAGAGAAAACTGGCTACCTTCAGTCGCCAGAACGTCTATAGGTATAGGAAAGGTCGGGGAAGTTGACTTGTTTGAGATACTCAAAAGTTCGTTCAGGCAAAATCCGGATTACCTGATAGTCGGGGAAGTTAGAGGAAAAGAAGCTTTTGTTTTATTTCAAGGAATGGCCTCCGGGCACTCTTCTTTGAGCACGATGCATGCGGATTCGGTTGATACTTTAGTCAGAAGACTTCAAACGCCTCCAATAAGTTTGTCGCCAACTTTAGTAAATACTCTGGACTGCGTAGCAATTGCAACCCACGCGGTTGTGAACAACCAAGACACCAGAAAGATCAGGGAGGTGGTAGAGGTTGTAAATGTGAACAATGAAGGAACTGCGCTCGTGAACACACCGTTCAAATGGGGGCCGACTAATGACGTGTTTTATTACAAGAGACAAAGCAAAGTCTTTGAGAAAATCTCTATGAAGACAGGAATTCCTGTTGAGAAGCTGCAAAGAGAGATGATAACCCGCGCTAAATTGCTTGTTGAACTATACAAAAAAAGAATCACAAGTTTTGATGATGTTGCTGCCGTTGTCAATGAGTATCACAAAAACCCTGGGGAAGTTTTGGCTAAGTTCACTATACAGAATTAGTTAATATTTAGCATAAGACTTTATGATATCAATGTGGTTTATGAAATTTAAAGAATAATTTTAAGCTGAATTCTTCAATAATTACAAAATTAGACTTAGGGCTTTAAAGGAAATATCTATAAACAATTTTTCATATGTTTTAGTATGAAAAAAGAGAATCTGATAATTTTGGCGCAGCTGCTGACTGCGATGAAAGATGCGGTTAGCGAACTTGAAAAGGCGCAAAAGGAAAACGACAATGACAAAGTAATGATAATTAAAAAAGAGATAATTAATTTCCAGAAGAAAGTGGATTCTTTGCTATGAACGAGGAATTGAAAAAAAACATTGAAACTGAAATCCAGATGCTTAAAGAAATTTCCATTTATACGAAAAGAATGGAAAACGCGAGCGATTATGAGAGGAATATTTTCGCAGGCGCGATTAACTCTCTGGTCTCCGGAATAAAAATAATCAACTCTTCTATTTCCCGGATTCTTGAAGAGGGAGCATCTTTAAAAAAAATACAAAGAGACAAGACAAAAAGAAATTTAGAACCTTTGGAAAATGTCCAGTATTCTGGCACGAGTTCTACATTTGAAGTTGTTCTTGACAAAAAAAACAAAGAAAAGTTCCTGAAAGAACTAACAATAAGCGAAAAATACATAAGCCAGATAAAAAAAGCAGACAGCTATGATGAGAGAGACAAGCTGACTGAGTTCACCGTTTCGAGAGGGTACGTGAAGATGGCAAATAAGTTTTTCCTGGAAGATGCAAACAAGCTGATAAAAAAAGAGTATTTTAAAAGTGTTGAGTTGAATTTGAAAAAGGCCAATTTTGACATTTTGCTCAGCTCTTACATTGCCACGATGCTGTTCACGATGCTGCTTTCCTTTTTTGCCGGCATTTTTCTGATAATCTTTTTTGTATTTTTTGACTTCAGCTTAAGCTTTCCTTTTTTCAGCATTTACCAAGGAAACATTTTGCCCAGATTATTGAAGCTATTAATCCTGCCAATATTGCTTGCTGCAGTCAGTTTGGCTGGATTCTATATTTATCCATCAAGTGAAAAAAACTCCATCTCGGGAAGAATTAACCAAGAGCTGCCATTCGCGGTAATTCATATGAGCGCCATCTCCGGCTCAGGGATTGCTCCGGCAGAAATCTTCAAAATTATCGGATTGGGAAAAGAATATCCTTACCTGAAAAGAGAAATCAGGAAGGTTTTAAATCAGATTAACCTTTATGGATATGACTTGGTTACTGCGCTTGTTAACGCTTCGAAAACCTCTCCGAACGAGCAACTAGCAGAATTATTTTCTGGAATTGCCACAACAATAACCTCGGGTGCGGATTTGCAAGACTTTTTCGAAAAAAGGGCAGAGACTTTGCTTATGAATTACAGGATTGAAAGAGAGAGGTACACAAAGGTTGTGGAGACTTTTCTTGACATTTACATAAGCCTCGTGATAGCAGCGCCGATGGTTTTTTTACTTCTGTTGATCTTGATGGTGATTTCAGGAATCGAGATTGGGTTAAATTCTGTGCAATTGAGCGTTGTGTCTGTGTTTGGCATAGCCATTTTAAACTTGTTTTTCCTGATATTCCTGCAGCTAAAACAGCCACCTTACTAAAATGAAACTTAATAAAATGCACTTGCTTGGCATTGGAGCAGCGATTTTCATATTAGTAATTGATCTGATTTTCTTTTACAAGAATGATAGAATACTGCTTTTCATGATGGGAATTAGCATAGGGACTTCTGCTCTACCTTTCATAATAAGCTTATCCTTAGAAAATCAAAAAGAGCAGAAAATGAACAGTATGTTTTTGGAGTTCACGAGAAACCTGGCTGAAGCAGTTTCAGCTGGAACACCGGTGAGTAAGGCAATTGTTAACATGAAGTCCAAGAACTATGGAGTTTTAGATAGCCATGTAAAGAAACTCGCCAATCAAATTGAGATAGGCATTTCGGTGCAGAAGGCACTTCAAACTTTCGCGCGAGACAGTGAGAACACATTAATCAGAAGAGCGACCGCGCTGATAAATGAGGCGGAAAGGTCCGGAGGAGAAATAGAGTACATCCTTGAATCCACCGCGAAATCTATTTCTGAGGTTGAGAAGCTGAAGAAAGAGAGACGATCTACGATTTACAATATTGTTGTTCAAGGTTATATCATATTTTTTACTTTTATTGGAATAATCTTGATAATGCAAATAAAAATCCTGCCCCTGACTTCTGGAATTGAAAATGTCGGAAAAATAAGCGGGCTGAGGGTTGACGTGGACACGCTGCAGGGTGCGGGAGAAGCTATTGCAGAAGTTGCTGACTTTTCCAAACCATTACTTTATTTGCTTATTGCGCAGGGATTTTTCATGGGGCTGGTGATTGGAAAAATTTCTGAAGGCTCTGCAAGAAGAGGGCTGAAACACTCCCTGATTCTAGTGACGCTCTCATTTTTGGTTTCCGGAGGAGCAAGATTATTCTTTACCGCACCCTAGAGAATTATTACTATCCAGAACCAGAAGAATAAATAATGCACCTGCGAAATTATTCATAATTCAAGAAAGAGTATTTGAAAAGTATTTTATTTGCGATAAAGGTTAAAGCTTGGTAGAAGAAGAAATTAGATAAAAAACTTCATTTTCAGAGTAAATCTTTTTGAAAGGCAAGGAGAGATCTGACAAAATTCTCTCGAACCATTTTCTTTCAGGAAAACGCATCGGCTTTCCAGAAAGTTTTTTTGTTGAGAAGCTTACTAAAAAAGTTCTGCATTTGACTTCCTGAAGTATTTTTCTTGCCAGGAGATGATTGTTTTTCCCCAGAATATCCAAGACCTTGAAGATTAGGCAAACGTCTGCTCTTGGCAAACCTGAAGAGATTTTTCTAAGATCATAAAAGAAAACATCGCCTCGGACATTATTTTTCTTGAAAAAATCATTTAAGATTTCCAATTCGTCTTGCTTTATGTCGCACGCGAAATACTTGAATTCTTTTGATGCCAGAGCCAGGGGATTCAGTCCGCAACCAAGGTCTAAAATTGTGCTTGCGTTGAGCGAAGAAATTAACCTTTTTAATTCTGGATAGAAAGCCAGCCTTTCTGATGTTGAAGAGTGAGTTTGTAAGAGGTCTTTATAATTTTCTGTTGGGAATTTCTTTTTCGAAGTTTTTTGGAATCTTCCTGAAATTTTTCTAAGAAGACTGCGGGTTTCTGAAATCAAGAGCTTAAAATCGGACTCTGTTATTGAATTTGGGTATTTTCTTAAGGTTTGTTCAAGGTTATCCAAGACCACTGAATCGCCTATTCCAGAGAGTTCGGGCTTTTCCTTTATTTTTTTCACTAGGGCTATCTTTGTTGACTCGTTCATTTAGCAAAAGACGCAGGTATGTATTTAAACGTAATTAGGCATTTTTATAAGTGAAAAAAAGAGGCGCGTCGCATATTGAAATGATGCTGTCGTTTGTGATTTTTGTAGCAGCGATAGGTTTTGCGCTTTATTTTTTCAGACCAGGTGACAGCACAAGGATTGTAGACAGCTCTTTTGAATATCTGTTCAGAGAAATTGATGAAAACGCGAGCGTTCGTATATTGATTTATTCGGTGAAAATAAACCCCGAAAATATTCCTGAAGGAACAACAATAATTGGACTGAACCTAACCGGCAGCGGATTAGTTTCAAGGTCCAGGGTGTTCAAGGAGAACACTACAAGATTAACCAGCAAAAAAACAGACGAGGTAGTTTATGTCAGCTCCGGTTCTTGGAGCGGGATCAATTCTTTGCAAGTTGTTTTAGCAGATGAATTTGAGGATGAAAATTCACCTACAGGAACAATAAATGAAAGCTATTACATCGCTTCCTCTTCTTTGAAGAAGAAAGTTATTTCTGAAAAACGCATAATTATCCTGAACCAGACTTATTATAATAATTATTCGCAGCTGAAAAAGCAATTCAACATACCGAATAGGGTTAATTTTGGTTTTGCATTTAACTTTTCTGATGGCAGCACTATTAAATCAGAAAGGGAAATACCAAAGGAACTTGAGGTTTTCATAAATAATAAGAGAGTCGAGGTAATAAGAGAAACAGGTGAGATTGTATTTGCTGACCTGAAGGTTGAAATATGGTAGGGAAAGGAGGTTTTTTGAGAATTGCTGAAGCGCTTTTAAGCGCTGTGATTGTAATAGTATTTTTGATATTGCTTTCCAAGCACACTGAAACTGGCAAAGTTAGCTTTGAATCTGAAGCTAAGATTCTACTTGATGAAGCAGCAAAAAACGAAGATTTAAGAGGAAAGGTGCTTGCGAATTCCCCAGGAGTTGAAAACGATCTGGAGAGCTTTGTCCGAGGAAAAATAAACAATCCTGCCCTGAATTTTTCTGTTAGGGTTTGTGAAATTAATATGCCTTGCGGCCTGAGAGTCTATCCTGCAGGCTCAGTGGAGATTTATGCTGCGGAAAGAGTAATTTCAACTAATAGAACATCTCAAGGATTTGCGCCGAAAATCGTAAAATTATTCATTTGGGGCTTATAGATATTTTTGAAAAAAATTTTAGAAATTTTCGAAAAAAAATCTCTTTGGAATATTTTTTAAAGGCATGTTTGAAAAATTTAAATTGGTCTTTCACGAAAACAGTTTATTTCCGAGCTAAATTGAAAAGTTTATAAAGTTCTTTTTACTCGGTAAAATATGGGGTGGATTAACGCAGTATTTTTTTTCCTGGTTGCTATTTTCTTGCTCCTTTCAGGAGTCAGCTCACAAGCCACAGGAAGTTGCAATGACAATTTGACATTTTTCAAAATGGCGGCTCTAAATAATTCTCACGTAGGTCTATGGAACTCTTCATACACCAATAGGGTTTGCTTCAACGATTTTTTCAATATGACTGGACGAACTGAAGAAGAGATATTCAGTACAGTTGGAGGATTTGCAAATTTGAGGAAAAACAATATTTATAGTTCAAATGTAATAATGAGGATACACGGCGAGAGCAATTCCCACGCTGCGATTGCCAATGGGAGCGGGATTCCGGCAGTAATGGACTTTTATAACACTACTGTGGCTTATGGCGATCTGGCTTGCAGTGTAAAAACGTTAGCTAATTGCGAAAATGTTGCCAACAGCGTTCCATTCAATCCGTTTGGAGACTTGAAACACTCCGGAAAAATTATTGCGTTATTGAATTCTTCTTTCAATTCGCATGTGACTGCATATCCAGCGCCAACTAATTACTCTGATCATTATAAGTTGGCTTTGTGCTGTGCGAGCAGGAATTTTCAATCTCTTCCAACAATTGCTCATTGCGGTAATGGATACCTAGATGCGGGAGAAGAGTGTGATGGAAACACTTTAAGCTGCTCAAATAATCCTAATGGCAATACTGAAGGCAGTACCAGGTGTTATGCTCCAGGACACGCCCTGGAATGCCAAATAGATTACACTAGCTGCAGGCCCACAGGCGGATGTATCGGAAGCGGCTGTCCTGCGACAAGTGCTTGCTTGGCTTACTCCAATAGCCAAAGTTCTGGCACGCTTACACTTAATATAAGCGGAACTCTTACGGCACCGGCCACGTGCAATGACTTTAATAACATCAATGAAGTAGACCCAGACTTTCCAGGATTTAGTGCTTCCGATCATAATTTAACAGGATTCAAAGAGTATATGTGCAATATGTGCCATGCTTATATTTCTCAGGCAAATCTTGGAGAAACGGCTCCTCAGGATGCTTACGATCTTAGATGCAGTTGGAACGGCACTTTTTGCAATTTGCAGTATTATTCAACTTCAAATACGCTTTGCACTATAGCCGTTGTTCCAGGCTCAGATAGTGAATGTGCACCTGGTCAGGACTTTAAAACAATAAACGTAACAGACAGCTGTTTGGAAGAGACCTGCAGTCCGCCATGGGGATGCCAGAGAACTGTGCCCTGCCCTAAGGTTGTGCAACTTCCATTTTTTGACTGGAGGAATTTCAGCTTGGCATTTGCACTGATTGGTGCGGCTTATTTAGCTTTTTACATAAGAAAAAAATGAAAGAGAAAGTATTATTCATAATTGCTTTGATATTACTATCTGGAATTGGGAGCGCGAGCTTTTATGTTGGAAACGGTTCTGCAATCATAAAAGACTACAACGGCGGTGAAGTGATAAAGGGAACGCTGAATATGAGTTTCTCAAGCCAAAATGTTAACTCGCTGTTTAGCAGCACATTAGATGGAAAAGTTAAATTGCTTGATGCGCTAAACACCTCTGGATTAGTTAGGGGAATTGATTACACTTGCGAACCTTTGGACTGCGGAACAAGATACAGAGCTACCAGCCCATTTGGAGATTTATCAAAGCAAGTGGACCTAGCCCAAAAGAGATTTCTTGGTTTAAAGATTGTGGGAAGGGGTGCAGGATTCGGGTCCACAACAAACAATATTATTGATTTTAATCTTTCAAGCAGCACCTCTCCGGGATGCAAAAACCAGTTTTATATAGATTTTTTTGACGATGGAAAAATTGATTTTTACAACAGAAAATACTTGAATGAAAACTGCGGAGAGCCTATTACCGGATGCTTTAGCAACACTGGAACTGGTTATGTGGATTTGACAGACGGACTCTTGTGCGAGAAAGTAATTTTGCCTCCTGCGCCTGCATTTAAAGTCGGAGCGAATATCAAAATTGAAGGAGAAGGAAACCTAAACTTAGGGTTATTTTTGTATAATTTGAACGGCGGGTTTCTTTGCGGCGACGCTGAAAAAAGTTCAATTGGGTTCTCCCCCCAGTCTGAAATAGCCAGCAATATCATACCTTGCGGGGTAACTAACACAACCGAGGCTTTTATTTGCGCAAGATCATATGCTCCGGCTGCCGGCAGTGCAGGCTCAAGAGTTTTTAAAATTAAATTTGAATCGGACAGCAACTCGTGCGGGGGCAGATGGTTGTCCAATCATATTAGTATGAACGGAAATGATTACGACTTGTTTGCCCAACCATTGAAATATGATACTATTGACAGCATAAAGTTTTCAGAAATTTTCAGAGATATTAATGGCTTTGAACTAAAAACTGCAGTTGACAGTTATATCAACAAGAGCTACAACAGAAACTGCAGTGACGGCTGCATTATTCCTTTTTCAGTTTGGAGAGGAGATTTAAATGTTTCAGGAGCTAACCAAAGAGTTAACTTTTTTGGAGCACAGCTTAGATATGATACAAACGCTGGAACTGTGAGTGATAATAACTTATTCTATTCCCTGGTGCCTATGGATTTTCTTGTCAATTCTCCATACAAATTGATAAATATTGAGAAAATGGGCTTTAACACTCCTGATGTAAATGGCAGCAGAAATTTTGCAATTTTCTTTGATGGCTCTAAAGTGCTTGAAGAAGCGATTAATGTGAGAGTTGGATTTAGATTTGATATTTCCCCCAAATTTTCATTGATTGGCAGAGAGACTGTTTTCTCTGCAAACAATGTCGTAAATGGAACCTCTAGCACTTGGAATTTTGGAGATAACAGCCAAATAATAAACTCTCCGACACTCACTGCAAATCACATGTATCTGGAAGAAGGAATTTATGATATTCGGGTGGAGGTAACTAACACCAAAGGAGAAACCTCTGCAAGAAGATTCAAGGTTGCAGTTGGCGACCCAAAAGCCTCATTAGGAGTCCTGATAAACAATTATCTTGGAAAAGTTTCCGACTTGAAGGCAGATTTGAATCAATTTCCAGAGTGGATGAAAACTCATATATCTAAAACCGTTGGATTGAGCGGAAATGAAGAAAACATTAGTGCCATAAAAACAAGATATAATTCACTTACTTCAGAAGCGAATGAGAGCGAATATGTTAATTTGATAAACAGGTTGCTTGTAATTCAGCTGCCAGACAGGATTTATGCAACTGACAGAGTAACTGCACTTCCGGGAGAACTAGGTTTTGATAGGATGGATCCTTCATTGGCTGCTGCAATCGGTGAAGAAAGAATCAGTGATTCTAACGCGGCAAAAAATGCGATACTAGGCTGGTTTAACGAGAACTACAGGTTCGACTTGAGCTCTGAGACGATAAGCGCGAGAGTTAGCGGAGAGGAAGGGTCATTTTTAAGGAGATACAAGGTCGCAGTCCACGCCAGAAAACAGGTTGAGGAAAATTCATACCTAATTATTGGCTATCCTGCCAGCAGTATTGTTTTCAACCCTGCAGATGATTTTAGAAGCATAAACAATTTTTCAGGCTCTTACAAGAAAATTGAAGGCAGTGAATCAGTCTATGAGTTCATAATATACGGCAGAGCGCCTCCAAAAGTGGAGGAGCTCGGGATTTATATTTCGCCTGCAATTTCTGACTTGCGCATTCAAGAATTAGGGCCAATTTTGTCCGAGAATAAAGCATTTCCTTGGAAGTTCTTTTTGATGATGATGGTTATTTTGCTATTTTTCATCTTTGTGATTTACGTCTTGCTGTACTGGTGGTATAAGAATAATTATGAGAAACATTTGTTCAAGAATCCGGGGGATTTGTACAATTTAATAAATTTTATTTACAACTCAAGAAGGGCTGGTCTAAGGGATGATATGATTAAAGACAAGCTAAAGATTAACAAATGGAAAGGCGAGCAGATAATTTATGCGTTCAACAAGATTGACGGCAAACGCACTGGAATGTTTGAAATTCCCATATTCAAGTTCATTGAGAACAAGAAAGTCAGGAAGGAAATACAAAGGAGGCAGGGAGCTCCGCCAGACGCAAGATTTATTAAAAGACCATTCTAAGAAGTAAAATGTTCAAGGTGCTAAAGAGGTTTTCTCTAAGAGTAATAAGCGGGATTTTTAGAAGGCGAAAAGCGCTCAAGATTGGATTCTACGGGCCGCCGAATGCGGGCAAGACTAGCCTGGCGAACAGAATTTGCAAGGACTGGACGGGAGAAGAAATTGGAACTGTAAGCTCAATTCCGCACGAAACTAGAAAAGTTCAGGTGAAAGAAGAAGTAAACATTAAATACAAAGGCAAAACTTTAACTTTTAAGATTGTTGACACGCCGGGAATTGCAACAAAAATTGACTATGAAAACTTCCTGAAGTTTGGAATGAAGAAGAACATAGCCAAGAAGAGAGCAAAAGAGGCGACGCAGGGAATTATTGAAGCAATTCAATGGCTTGACGATGTTGATGCAGTTATTGTCGTATTGGATGCAAGCGAGAATCCGTACTCTCAAGTCAATATTACTATTCTTGGGAACCTTGTGGCCCGAAAAATTCCTTTACTTATAGTAGCAAATAAAATAGATTTAAAAAAATCAGAAATTAAGAAAGTTCAGGGAGCTTTCCCGGACTATGAAGTCGTGGGTATTTCGGCACGAGAGGGAATAGGCATGGACGAGTTTTACGAATCCTTATTCCAACTTTCAAAAAAGATATAACATGATAAAGAAATTGAAGAAACTTAAAGGGCTTAGCCTGCAGGTGATTCCGTATTCGGAAGTCCGAGATTTGGGAATCGCGCAGAGAGTCAAGAAAATTCTGGCGTTAATATTGGCAAACAAGATTGTTATTTTGCACGGGAGACTAAGGGCTGAAGAAGAAGCTAGATTAATTGAGGATACGATGGCGATGGTGGACCATGTTAAAGGCTTTACGGGAATTGAACTTGCAGTAATTGAGCCGAACTTAAAAGAAGAGAACGTTTTTATCAAAATGAGGTATGGAATTGCCAAAAGACTTGTTGGAGACAACAGCGCCCTGACTGTTATAGGTCCTGCGAAAATAATAAAAGAGATAAAGAGAGACCCAAGAAAGATTGAGGTTTTGCTTGGCTAAATGTTTATTAATCTGTTTGAATAAGAAAATCAATGCCTTATAAATGCGTTCATTGTTCAAAAGTGTACGAAGATGGCTCTGCGCAAGTGCTTACGGGATGCGATAACTGCAAGAGCAAGTTTTTTTTCTATATGAAAGCAGAACAACTGCAAAAAGTTAAACAGGAACAGCTAAATAATACTGAACTAAGCCCTGAGGATAAAGATAAGGTTGAAAAAGAGATCAGGGAGATTGTGGGCATGGAAGATGAAGAAGCTCCTGTGTTTTTGGATTTTGAGAGCATAAAGGTTATTCAATCAGGCAAATATGCAATTGACCTACAGAACTTATTTGCCGTGAATAAACCGAGAGTCTATAAGCTTGAAGATGGAAAATATATTATTGACCTGTCTTCAGCTTTGAGATATAAGAATAGGACTGAAGGACAGACTTAAAAGTGCAGGATTCTTTGTTTTTTTATGAATTGGAAGAAAATGGATTTTTCTCTTGGGGAAGAAGAACTGAAAAAGCTGAAAAGTGAATTGATTGATCTTATTTCCAAGGTTAAACAGGAATTGAAAAAAAATAAAATTAAGGCAGAGGTTTTTGTCGGCGGGAGTTTTGGCAAGAATACCTTGGAGAAGAGCGATTTTTACGATGTTGATATATTTGTAAGATTTGAAAGAAAAGAAAAAGAAATTTCTGACAAACTCAATAGAGTTTTAAAAAAAACTGGAGAAAAATTCGAGAGAGTCCACGGAAGCAGGGATTATTTTAGACTTAGAAGAGAAAATGTAGATTTTGAATTTATTCCTGTGCTAAAAATAAAAAAAGTCAGGGATGCAGAGAACGTGACTGACCTGAGTTATTTTCATGTGAATTTTGTAAAGAGAAATTTAAACGAGCGATTAAGACGAGAGATATTAATCGCTAAAAAGTTTTGCAAAGCCCAGAGAGTTTATGGAGCTGAATCATATGTCAACGGTTTTTCAGGGTATGCCCTTGAATGTTTAATAATTAATTTCAAGAGTTTTGAAAAAATGCTTCGAGAACTAGTGAAAGTTAAAGAAAAGAAACTTGTGATTGACATAAAGAAGCATTACAAGAAGAAAGACGAGGCGCTAATTGAAATAAATGAAGCCAAAACTAAAAGCCCAATTATACTGGTGGATCCGACCTGGAAAGAAAGAAATGTATTAGCTGCTTTGAATTATGAAACGCTTGCAAGATTTCAAGAGAGCGCCAGAGAGTATTTCAAAAAACCATCGGAAAAGTTTTTTGCTTTAGAGAAAAAAGATTTTGACAGTTTCTCAAAGAGAAACTCGGGAGAGAAAGTTCAGCTAAAACTGGAGACAGACAGGCAGGAGGGAGACATAGCGGGAACGAAAATGAAAAAGTTTTCAAGATGGGTTTTGAATCGTTTAAACGGATATTTTGATGTAATAGACAGCGAGTTTGTTTATGAAACTGGACAAAATGCATTATTATTTGTTGCTGCTTCCCATAAGAAAGAGGTTTTGCGCCGAGGTCCTTTAATTGAGGACAAGAAAAATGTTTCTGACTTCAGGAAGAAAAACAAGAAGATATTTGTGAAAGAAGGCAGAATGTTTGCAAGACTTGATACTGGGAGTTTGCAAGATTTCTTGAAAGATTTTCTGGAGAAGAATTCTGGAATAATGAAAGAGATGGGAGTTAGTTCCTGTCAGGTTGCTGGAAAGTAACCCTGCCTGTATAGCCTTCTCTTCTTATTTGCTCCTCAAAGACTGTCTTATTTCTCTCTTCGGTGATTGGCTTCACGTCAATAATTCTTACTGAGCCATCTGCGTAATTGTAAGCTCTTATTATTTCTCCAAAAACCTGGACTTCTTCTGACTTGTCTTTTGGATAAGAGGCGCAGTATTTTTTTAATTGACCTGGCTGCGAGGCAAGCGTGTATGTGACTTGGTCATTTGGGTGGAGATACCTGCGGTTTGTTCCCGGGATTTTTGGCGGCTCACTATAAGGAGAAGAATTGTCACAAGAGACTCCAAATAATAGAGATGCTGAAAGTGCGAGTGCTGCAAGAGTTTTTTTCATTTTAGATTTTTGAAATTTTTATTGAGTAGGTTATATCTGTTAGATGCGCGCATATAAGACCAAGATTTGAAATAATTATAAAGTTAATTATTTCGAGGAGCATATTACTTCTCCTTTTTTAAGTTAATATCAATCAGTCCCGAGACTGACTCTGCGAAGAATGGCGCATTAAGCCAGACCCCGATTTCTTCATCTGAATTGTCTGCAGTAATCATAAACAGGACTTCTTTCTTGTCTGCAATGTAAAGCTTTGCGTCAGATTCTGTCTGTGTTGGCTTGATTCCAAGCTTTGCAGCGACTTTCTTTATTCTTTCCGGAGCGCCAGACAATGCGACACGGACTTTGATGTTTTTCTTTGAAGCTTCTTCCAAGCTCGGCAATAAAGCCCGACTCTTGTCTTCAAAGTCTAAAACAGATGTTGAAATAACAACTTCTTTCTTGGCAGACTGAATCAATTCTCTTAAACGTGCGATTATGTTTGAACGGCCTCTCAATGAGCCGGTGATTTCGGTCGCCTTGATTGGGGAAATTCCAGAGTTGTGCAATTTTTCAAGCTCTTCATATTCAGGAGTTTCTTTCAAGTTAGAGAGATTTTTGACCTTATCTTGAGCTTCCGTCATAGTATTAGACTTGATTTTTTCTAGAACTTCTGTTGGCTTGACTGCAATGTATTTTACAGGCTTGCCAATCTTGATTATGGCGAAACCTCTCTTTTCAAGAGACTCTAGAACGTCATATGTTCTTGACCTTGGAACACCTGAAATTGCGGCAACCTCGCCAGCTGATGCGATGCCTTTAGTCAAGAGAGCAATCCATACCTTGGTTTCATAAATATTCAAATTAAAATATTCTTTGATTCTTTTCACTAAGTCTTGTTTAATCATCATAAAGGGACAACATAATTGGTACTATATAAACCTTTCGGTATTGTTGTAACTTTGAGGTGACATGTTTGAGAAAGGTTTATATACTCTTGAAGGAGAAAAAGAATATGATGAAATTTGGATTTCATGCAGTGAGAGAAGATGAAAATGAAGAGAGAGAGCTGGAGAAACTTTTGGGTGCGAAGTTCCTTGCAAAAGATAGAGAACCTTATTGCGCACATCTTGGGCAGTACGTTAATGTTCACGTCGGCGGCGGAGTTGTTCAGGGATTATACCAAGGATTAACTGAAAACGGCCACATTATTTTGCTACCTAGCGTTCAAAGCGAAAAGTACCCTACTGACCAAACTTTTAAAGAAATTATAACAAAATTTTATTGGGAAACAAGTAGGCCTGACATGATAAAATTTGAAGCTGTTGGTGGGATGAGTCCCGTGAGGAAAGAATATTTGGACTGGGTTATTCAAAATGTCGGGAGAGATTTTCCTGACCTCAAATCAAGTACGCAACAGCCAGTGCAATAAAGCAGCCCGTTGATATGAAAGGCATTGCTGGATAGAACTTGCCTTTTTCTGAGAGCCAGAACAAGCCAGCCAAAGCAAGAGTTGCGCCGAGGGAAATAATCAATGCTGAAATTAAGCCAAGAACGTTGAACACGACGCCTGCAAGTATTATCGGAAATACGACGTCTCCACCGCCTAAAATTGCAACGCTGACTTTTACTTTTTTGTTTTTCAACTTTGCCTTTGAGGTTTTTGAAAGCTGAGCGATTTTATCTTTTTCTTTTTTGCCAAGATAGGGCACGAAAAATCCAGTAAAGATTCTCAAATTTTTTATTTGGTATTGAGCCATGCGCTGCATAAATCCTGAGTGCCAGACTGCATACATGTCGTACAAAGAAATTAAGACTAAAATCATTGAGACTGTAAAAATTGGGCTTTTACTCCAAGACAAAACAAGTGCGACAAAGATAGAGGCGATTCCCGGATAGATAATCAGCTCGGTTATATTATGAACCAAGATGCTTCTTTTGAATATTTTGTAAAACGCAAGAGGAACAGCCAGAGCGAGGACGATTAAAGAGGAGTATGGAATATTTTTTATGAAGGAGTTTAAAGTGACACCAATTGCCATAATCACCACGACAAAAAACCAGATTTTTATCAATAAGTCTGCTTTGTATTTCATCATAAACAGCATCAATGCGACTGCGATGAAAAAAACAACAGCAAAAGAAATTGCAATGTCCGCCGTGCCTTTAGGCTGAACATCCTGCGGAGGGTCCATGCCATATGGCAAGCCAAACGAAGTAACATTTGTTGAATTGCCGTCAATCGTCACTTGAGAAGTGACGGGAGAATATTGCGAAAGAACAAAAATCCCAATTAACTGAGTGAGAAAAAACATACCCAGCAAAAGAACAGTAATTTTTATGTTGTGCTTCATTTTGTTTATTAGGAAAGAGGGTATTTATTGCTTTCTTTTGTAAATCTCTCGCACAATTTGCTTTCTTAGCTTGAAAGTGTTTGCCCATTTTGCGTAGGCGTTCCAGTCTTGAAAAATTTCTAACATTTCCTCTTTCATTAGTTTATTTCTGTGATAATTATCAATTTTTACTAGAATTTTTCTAACATTTCTTTTTCTTAATAATTTGTGGGAATAAAAGTTCCTGAAGCCAACGAAATCTATTCCTCGATGCAAAGAAATTATTTTAGACTTGCCTTTATGAAGTTCTAATTTCAACTCATGAATTAAGAAATTTTCTACTTTAAATTTCCACAGAAGAAGCTGTTTTCTAGAATTATGCAGAATTACAAAATCGTCAACATATCTTATGTAATTTTTTGCTCGCAAATTGCGTTTTACATAATTATCTAACTTGTTAAGATAAACATTAGCGAAAAACTGTGATGTTAAATTGCCTAAAGGCATTCCTCTGCCGCCTTCGGCGGCGACATTACTCTCTCTCTCTCTCTCTACAAGAGTAATTCGGCTTAACGATTTTTTCAATGAGCCAAATTATTTTTTCATCTGTAATTTTTCTTCTTATGAGTTGCAAGAGTATTTCGTGATTGATTTCTTCAAAATAATGTTTGATGTCTGCCTTGAAGATAAAACAAGGAGAGGTATTATTTTTTGACACTGTACGCATAAACTTTTCAAATTGTGTAATAGCAAACAAAGTTCCTTTTCCTTTTCTGTTTGCGCAGGAGTCATGAATAAAAGATTTCTCAAAAATCGGCTCTAAGATGTTTACGATTGCGTGATGTACAATTCTGTCGCGAAAATCTGATTTGGAAATTTTTCTAGTTTTCGGGTCACGCAAAATAAAAGTTTGCATTGGCAGAGGTGAATAAAATTTATTTTTCAGTTCAAAATGTAAATCTAAAAGATTTCTCTCCAAGTATTTTTCAAATTCTATTACGTAAGCGCGGCGAGTTTTTCCAGCGCGCGCTTTTTTGTAAGCTAAAAACAAGTTGTCAAAATCATAAATCTTCTCGTATAGACTTTCCATCATAATCCTAGCCAGCCGAGTCATTCTGCCATTGTCGTTAGACCTGTCCAAGTTCTCGTTGTTAGAGTTCCAGTTCCTGTCGTTGCGATACGCACAGGCGACAACTTCTAGCTCTTTTACCTTCATATCACTGCTGTTTCGTTCCCATTAGGAGAGGTCACAGCTGTATTTTATGACTTTCTTAGAAAGCCGTAGCAAAAAAGCGTGTGGCCCAGCCGTTTTGTGGCTAGGAAGATTATAAGAAAATTAGAACTTATAATTATTGTGCTGAACGCAGTTCTGCATCAATCTTTGCTTTTAACTGAATTAATCCTTTGTTATATTGTTCTCTTGACTCTGCAAGTTGTCTGGCATAATCAGTTAATTTCTGCTCCAAAATTTTTTGCGGCGTGCCTGCGGCACGAACAACGACCCCCCTGCCAACGCCGTAAGACCTGCCCAAGACCTCGTTGACAGAGTACCAGTCCCTGTCGCTGCGACACGCACAGGCGAGTCCTTTATTTCTTTGGAAGTCCCATTTGAAATCTCTCAAATCTCTAATTGTATCCTTTGTTGTAGAGTCGTTTAAATCAAGAGTTAGACCATAAGCTTCATTTGAATCTTCGCTATCTTTCAAAGCTGAAATTGGAATTAAAACTCCTTCGCCTAATTTGATTCCTCTTTGCTCTAATTGCTTGGAAAGTTTTTTTGCTAAATTGTCATTTGGAGCATAAGAATCGCCAGCCGTTCTTAATGCCAAGCCAAAATCAGTGTAAATTCCTTTTGTAAAGCTTGCGCCGCTATATTTTTTTGCGTAGATGTCAATTGCTTTTTGTAAATCCTGTCTTGTTGCTAATCTTTTTCCATTTGGAAGAATTCCTGCATTGTGCATACGGACAAACATAAGAGGACTTGAACCAACCATTTCGCCGTTAGTGCTTGCCAGTTTTCCAAGTGTTGCTTTTGCGCGCTCGTTCCAGCCAGCGAAAGAATCGTTGTACTTTGGCAAAAGAGAATCATCTAAGACTTCTGCTCTTTCCGGGACTTCTGGAATTTCATATAGTTCGATTTCTCTCGTCATAGTTTTTTAAGAAACTATGGCTATATAAACCTTGCGGTTGTTATTATTTAATAGAAGTTACAATTATTTAGTAGAGGTACGGCTATTATCTAAAAAACAAAATATTTAAAAAAAGTAATATTTAAATAATTCAAAATGTAAGTAAATGAATGGGAATTATAACTGTAAGTATTGATGATAAAATAGAAGAGCAGCTTAGGAGACTAGCAAGGGCAAGGTTTAACAAAAAAAAGGGAGAATTGGGGGCGGCGATAAATGAAGCTTTAAAGGAATGGGCTGAGAAAAAGGAGCAGGCGAGCATTGAAGAGGGGCTGGAATTGCTGAGGAAAGGAATTAATATGGGGGGAATGATAACGAAAAAAAGAGAGGACTGGCATAGAAGATGATATTAATTGACACGAATATTTTAGTTTATGCTTATGATGATTTTGAAAAGGAAAAAAGGGAGAAATGCTCGCAAATTTTAGATGGTGTTTTTTCAGGAAAAATAAAAGCCTGCGTTTCTAATCAAATTTTAGCTGAATTGTTTTTTGTTTTGACAAGGAATATGAAAAAACCGCTAGATTCGGAAACAGCACAACAAATTGTTGATTCTATTATTGGTTCTGAAAAATGGTCGAAGATTAATTATGATTATAAAACGATAAAAAATGCAATTGAATTAGTAAAAAGATTTGGCGTGTCAATCTGGGATGGGGTGATTGCTGCGACAATGATTGAGAATAATGTATTTACAATTTATACTGAAAATGAAAAAGATTTCGAGAAGGTCAGAGGTATAGAGGCAATAAACCCGTTAAATACACAACGCCTTAAATGATACACCCTAAACAGTTAAGTAGATGACCTCTCTTATCCGACAAAAAAATTGAAGGGCATTATATTTTAGGGGAGTTAAAATAAAATTATTTCATTCTAATTGTTTCAAGATTTTTTGGAACAGTGGTTTCAATTTTATTGGCGCGATAGATTGTTGACGCTAAGTCAATTGACTTGGAAATTTCTCCGTGATTTATTATTATTTTTTTGGGGCGCGGAGTCATTCTGTTTATGAACTGGATTAACTCGTTTCTTCCGGAGTGCGCTGAAAGCCCGTACATAGTTTCTACACGGAGATTGACTTTTACAGATTCATTTCCATAATCACCACCAAGATAAACTTCTTTTGCTCCCTCTTTAACTTGTCGGCCGAGAGAGCCAGTCGCCTGATAGCAACCGAAAACTATAAGATTGTTGGGATTGTCTGCCAAGTTGCGGAAGTACTCGACTGAAGCGCCGCCATTTAACATTCCAGAGGTTGCAATAATTATGCAAGGCCCTCCTTCAATTACTTCTTTTCTTTCAATAGGTGAGCCGATACGCTTGAAAATATCGGAGAGAAATGGATTGTCATCCTGAAAGACCTTATTCCTGACAGAGGCGCTCAAGAAATCAGGGTAGGCAGTATGAATTGCGTTAATATCCCAGATCATACCATCAATGTAAACAGGAATCTTTGGCAAACTACCCAGACGGATTGCTTCTTCCACTCTAAGCACAGTTTCTTGCGCGTGGCCGAGGCCTAATTCCGGAAGGAGAATCTTGCCTTTTTTTGCAATTGTTTCCTTAACCAGCTCGAGGAATTTTTCTTCAACCTCTTTTAATGGAGGTAGAATGTCCGCTTTGCCGCCATAAGTTGATTCCAATTGAAGAGTTTCGACTCTGGGATATCGGTTTACAGCAGGATCCAAAAGCCTAGTTTTTCCGTATTTTGTGTCAGCAGTGTAAACAAAATTATGCAAACCATTTCCGATGTTGATGTGAACCTGCGCAGAACCGAGAACATGACCAGCGTTGTACAATGTTATTCTAACATCAGGAGTGATGTCGTGAACTTCGTTGTAGTTCAGACAAATGGAATGGCGGACCATTTCTTTTATGTCATCTGCTTTGTAGATTGGAAATTGGGCTTTTTTGTATGCAATGCCTATCAAGTCTAACTGAAGCAAAGCCGCGATATCTCTAGTCGGAGAAGTCATATAAACAGGACCGCGATAGCCCATTTTGTAAAGATACGGAACAAGTCCAGAGTGGTCGAGATGGGCGTGAGATAAAATTACGGCGTCAATAGTTCCAAGGTCTCCGATTTCTGCCACATCAAGATAGGGAAATTTTTCTGAACCTTCAGAAATTGCAGGGTTGATTCCGCAATCCAAAAGTATTTTTGAATTTGGAGTATGGAGCAAAAAGCAAGAACGACCAACTTGAGAGCCGCCGCCGAGAATAGTGACTCTAATCCAGATGTCTTTTTTTTCAGGGTCCCAGTCTTTGTAGACTTTTTTTCCAACATCGTTGAGGAATTTTCTTCTATAAGTGTTATTGGCATAAAGCACAGAGCGAATTTTTTCAGTAATTTTTGACGGAATGGATGGACTCCTCTGGACTTCTGGACTCCAATAGGTTGCTTTTTTTATATCGGTAAGAATCGAGCCCTGCTTGCCTATAACGAGGCCGGGCCTTTTGGCTTCAATTACTACTGAGCTTCTTTGAACGTCGAAAATTATATTTGTAATTTCCGCATCTTCCTGAATCAAGGCGCGGATTGTTTTTTCAGTCTCTGCCTCTGAAGCAAGAATAGTTTTCTCTGCACGGAGCTCGATTCTTTTTTTAACTTTTGAAACAATGTCTTTTATTTTTTCTTCACTTGATTTAAAAAAGTCCTTGTTCTCGGTGTAAAGAACTATGTTTGCACCTTCAAACGTTGCGTCAGTAATAATATTCGGCAGTTCTTCTTTAATTGTTTTTAAAATGTCAGGCATTTTGTGAAAAGTGAGTATAATTACTTGTATTGTGGAATGATTTCTTCGGAAACGGCATGCTTTATGCCGTCTTTAGTTATTGTGAAAACGTCAATGCCATTTCCAGAACCAACGTCTCTTTGTGTTGAAGACTTGAGGCATTCTTTTGCCAGCTCTATGCCTTCTTTTACTGACAGGTCTTTTTTATATTGCCTTTCAAGCAACCCAAGAATATATGGCATTCCTGAGGAAAAGTTAGCATCATATTCTTTCACTCGGTAGACGCCGCCAGCGGGCTCAATAGTATAAATTTCCGGCGTGCCATTTTCGCTCACTCCCGCGATTAATGTTCCGACAATGCTTGGAATCATTGAAGGTGTTCTGATGCCGCGATATACCAGCATTGATAGCAAGTGGGCCACTTCTTTAACAGAGGCTCGTTCTTTTGTCTTGAGCTCTTTTAATCTAATTTCTGCTTCTAAAACCTTGTTAGTTAATTGCGCGTCTGCAACGCCTCCTGTGTAAGCAACTAAAAACGCATTGTTTACAGTCATTATTTTAGAGTATGACTTGTCAATTACAAGAGTTCCTGCTGTCACTCTTCTGTCAGCGCCCAACACAACTCCGTCTTTGCAGACAATCCCGACTAAACTTGTGTTTGACTTCAACATGTTTTGAGAAATTTCCTCGTTCATTTTCAGAAATATAACTCTGTTAGAGAGGGTGCATATTTAAGCTTTTTGGTAGTTCTCTTGAAGTGCATAGTTCACTGCTGAAACATCTCCTTCTTTTGTAATCTTTATGATGTTGTCGACGAAACCCTCGATTTTCTGCTCGTGGCTAACTATGATTAATTGCTCCGTGTTTAGCTCTTCAAGAATATCCCGCATTCTGTCGATTTGAATATCTGAAAAGCCATCTGTGGGCTCATCTAAAATTATGATTCCCTGAGTTTTTATCTTGCTTAAAAAAGAATTTATTGTCTGATTCAAGGCAAGACGATAAGCTAAAGCGACTGCTGTTCTTTCCCCTCCTGACAGGAATGAATAGTCCATCTCAGCCTCCCCCTGCAAGATTATCGGAGTAAAGTTCTCGTCTATTTGAGAGTCCAGCGAGTTTTCTGAGACTAATATCGAAAACCATTTCCTAAATAAGGATGAGAATTCGTTTCTCAATTTGAGCATAACATTTCGCTCAATGGCATCAACTAGAGTTAAAAACTGATTGGAAAGCCAGTCAATCAACTCGTCGGTTTCTGCCAAAGACTCTTTTAACTTAAGCTTTTCTGCAATTGTTTTTTCCAAAAGATCGATTTCTCTTTGCGAAAACTGAAGCTCTTTTATTGATTCTGCAAGAGAGATTTCTGACATTTTTTCATCCTGGATTGATTTTCTTAGTTCTTCCTCTTTCCTACGCAGCTTGAAATCCAAAGGAGAAAAAGCAAGAGTTTTTTCTTTTAAAGCCAGGGTGTGCTTTTCCAACAATGAAATATCTTTTTCGATTGACTGAGATTCTTTTTCTATAGTGAAGAATTTTTCTTTTGATTTATCGATTTGCTGCAGCTTGATTCGCTGAATTTCAAACCTCATTTTCAAAGACTGGAGAACTTCAAGGTCTGATTTTAAATTGGATATCTTTTGCGAGAGCTCTTTCGAAGCGAGATTAAATTGCTCGTATTCCCTTTTCAAGGAGCTTAAGTTCATATCTATATTATTTAGGATATTGTGCTTATGCAAATCTGGAACGTCCTGCAAGCATGTGGGACAGATTTCTATCTTGAATATTCTTTCTTTTCTGCCTGCAAGTGTCAGGTTCTCCTTTTCTATTGAGGAAATCTTTCCCTGAATTTCTATGAACTTAGACTGAAGCTCTTCCAAAACTGAAGATTTGACTTTTGATTCGTTGATAATCTCAAGAAACCTGACATCATCAAAAATTGTTTCTGAGTCTATTATCTTCCTTAACTCGGACGACTCCTTTTTCAACGAGCTAAGGAAATCGCGCTTGTTTGAAATCATGATTTTTGATTTTTCAATCTCTGCTTCGAGACGAAATTTGTCAGCGAGCTTTTTTTCTATTTCTTCCACATCAGACTCGAGTATTTTTCTGCTAGAAACTTTTTCTTGCAGTTCAGACTCAAGGGATTTTATCCTTTTGATTATTTCATCGACTAATTTTTTCCGCCCCGCAACATTTTCCATGTCAAGAGTGAGAGACTTAACTTCTCCTTGTAAAATTTTTGACTTATCCTTGAGCTCGGCCATAAAAATCGAAAGATTTTCCTTTACTAGCCGATACCTGTCAATTCCAAAAATATGCCGCAGGACATTTAAGCGAGTTTCAGAATCTTCAAGTATAATCTGTTTCATCTGCTCTTGCTGAGTGTAAACTGTGTAGCGATAGAGAAGGTTGTTTTTCTTTACAAACTCCTGCGGGTAGCCTAGCAGATTAACAATTTTTGATTTAATTTCTGTGACTGAAGACTCAACTTTCTTACCGTTTACTGTAATTGAGGCAAAGTCGTTGCTGATTCCACGAGGGGTTTTTTTTAAACGTCTCTTGATTTCAACTTTTTTTTCCGGCAGTTCAAATTCCAAGGAAACTTCCCCAAGTTCCGTGTTGTTTCTCAAGAGCTGATTTCCTTTCTGCCCTGGCTGAAGCCCAAAAAGTGCGTATTCGATAGCCAATAGAAGAGAGGTTTTACCGGAGCCGATATCGCCTGAAACCAAAATTGAGCCTTGCGGGAAGTCTATCTGCTCGTCCAGATAAGAACGAATATTTTTTAGCCTTATTTTTTTTATTATCATATTAGGATTGTTTTTCTAACCTCCGAGAGAAGTCGGTCTTCAAATGAAGAGAGGGTCTCGTCTTCGTTTTTTTCAAGATTGAGCGAGTTAAGCAAGCCCGGAATTAGGTCATTGAATTTTGACTTATTCTTTTCGGTGAAACGCCTAATTACCTCGCTTTCCAGCTCTTCCGAGCCGGATATTTCAATTTTCAAATCAGGGTCGGGCATGAAAAGTTTTGAAGTGCTTTTTAGAAATGCGTAACAATTTTTTTGCTTTAAAAAGGATTCAATTTTTTGGAAGTCGATGTCAGAAATTTTTCCTTTTTCCAAAACGCCGAATAACCTTAAAATAAAAATTCTGTCATCTATGTCTATTTGATTTAGCATTGAAAGAATATTGTCGTTGAAATTTAGAGTGCTGTTCAGCTCGAGGCGAAGGGCAACCACCTCCTTTAGCTTGATTTCGTGTCTTATTATCTCGCCATTGTCAAAAATATAGAAAGAACCGTGCTTTAATTCTTCAAGCTCAGAGATGTTATTAGGAAATGTCGGGCCGCAATAAACGCGGTTTTCTTTTGAGTAATTTATGTGCAAGTGCGCAAGTGCAAGATAGTCAACTTTTGGCAAGAGCCTTTCATCAACTGCTTTTATTTTTGGGTCACCGACAGCATCTCTGATTGTAGTGTGAAGCATCAAAATTCTGAAAAGCCCAGGAGAATCCTGAATCTTTATTTTCTCGATTTCATCAACTTCCAGGCCAGATTTTTTTCCAGGAAACCCGTAGATTGCCACATTGCGATAGATTATCGGCTCCAGAATTATTTGAGAGTCTTTTTCTTTAAATGACGAAGCGTTTGTGCAGAAGCCTGCTTTTTCCAGCACCTCGAGAAAAGTCTTTCCAGAGACTGAATAGTCGTGACTGCCAGCGATTAAAAAAACTGGGATGCTCTCCTCTTTTAGTTTCTTGAATTCCTCGAATGTGTGCTTCAGGGTGTCTATCGGAGGATAGGCAGAGTCAAACAGGTCCCCGGCGATCAAGACGAAGTCCACTTTTTCCTTAATGCAGGTTTTAATAGCGTATTGGAAACTCTTGAAGTTCAGGTCTTTAAGTTCGGGCTGCCGCCAACCGCCGAGATGGCAATCGCCAAGATGCGCAAATTTCATAAAATTCTTCAACTTAGTATATTAATATAGATTGCTGTGGCTATCAGTTTCTATGCAAGCAGAAATGTAATCTAAAATTGTTCATAAGAAAGATAAAAATAATAAAAATCTTCATAAAGCTCTTACTAATAGATAATTATTTATTAAATTTGAAGAATGAAGGCTTTATATGGGAAGACTAATAATAGGAGATTGCCAGTTGCGTAGAGACTTGATCATGTACAACGCTGAGAGCAGGAATCTATAGGATAAGTAACGATTGAGTTTTTGCATGGGACAATAAATCCGTCTTGGAGCACTGCCGGCTGAATTTCTACTTCATATGGCTCAAGCAGCTCGTTAGCGCTGCTCAAATTTAGTTTTACATTATATTTGGAGAGATTGTTAAAGTTGTAGCTACGTTCACCGCCTGGAGGCAAAGGGTCAGGACGGCGAGTAGAGTA
>CAYZNI010000001.1:5432-92117 GCA_964479755.1 Candidatus Woesearchaeota archaeon | reverse complement strand
ATAAGTGACGTACTCCTTGCCTTGAAAGGCAAGGCTTCTAACGATGATGCTCGTCTTGGTTTCTTACATAACTCTTCGCAACATCTAGTTGAATAAATCCCAATGATGCAGCAAACTTTCCTGGACTCCAAAGATGCCCTTTCGGATATCTAAGTCTCGCTCTCTCGTGAAACTGAAAGAACAATCTTGCTGATCCTCCTTTCAAAATTTGCAGAGCCTTTACTGGCGTCATCGTCAAACTAATTCCAACAACACAATGCACATGTTCTGGCTGAACATTTAGTTCTATTATTTTTATCTCGTGCAGCGAAGCTGCTCTTCTAATACAAGCAGTTATCAGATTCCTGTATTCTTCCTTTCCAAACATCTTGTATCGATATTTCGTGCACCATTCAAAGTGCCACATCGAAACGCCAACTGCATGGCTGCTCCTTTCATATTTTTCAGCATAGCTCTCGCTAATTTGTATTTGATATTCCATTTTATCTCCTCCCAAAGATTTATTTAGAATGAGCTCTAGTTACCACTAAATTTGAAGGTTCAGTGAGCTAACTTCAAGCTCACTGATTCATATTCATAAAACTAGAAATATATTATCGTAATTCATTCATTGGCTTAAAAGCCAAGGATTTCTTACGGAATGATTAATTATGTAAATAATAATTATTAATTATCGAAGTAATTTTAATAATTTAAATGTTTTAGTTGATAGATTTCTAATAGCTTGAGAAAGAGTTATTCCTTAAAACCACCAATCGCCTATTATTCAAAAGAGTTTTATGGATGTAATAATAAAAGAACCTTAAGATATAGAGCAGACCTAACAATTTACAAACATTTTTAATCTTCTGCGTCTAATCTGTAAAATGAAAATTGAGAGTGAATTGTTATTAAAACCTGAAAATTTCAGGCCATCATTCAAGAATTGGCGAATAACTGGCGTATTAAATCCAGCCGCAGTTCGTCTTCAAAATAAAAAAATACTCATGTACGTTCGCGTTGCCGAAATAGCGCCAGACCACAAGCACGGCAGTCTAAAGGTCACAAGAATTGTCTCATCAGAAAAGAATTATAAGGTAAATTATACAGACATTAAAGAAAAAGACATTGTCGCGCACGGTAAATGGGGTGAAATCTATATTAAAGATGGAATTTGTGTCCTTCCAAATATCTCTCACTTCAAGAAAGTCCTTCTCCATGAAGACGGCTTCACCGTCGAAAGTATCGACCAAAGGCCGTTGTTTACAGGAATGCCGGAAGAGAGCGACTACGGAGTCGAAGATCCTCGAATAACAAAAATAAAAAAAAATTTTTACATGACTTACGTCGGAGTCTCAATCAGCCGCGGCGTTTCAACATATCTTGCCGAATCACAAGACTTAGAGAAATGGAAAAGAGTTGGAATCCTGTTCAGAGAACAAAACAAAGACGCAGTCTTGTTTCCGGAAAAAATCAAAGGCCTGTATGTTGCATTCAACCGTCCTGAAAGTCTGATGACTTTCTCCAAGCCAGGAGTTTGGATTTCATATTCAAAAGATCTTACATTCTGGGGAAAGGACAAAATTATGATTCGTCCAAGAGATAAATACTCCTGGGACTTTGAAAGAGTCGGTGCAGGCTGCCCGCCTATAAAAACTAAAAAAGGATGGCTCGTAATTTACCACGGCGTCAGGGGGGAGAACGAAAAGAGAGTTTACAGCGCAGGAGCAATTCTTCTGGATTTGGAAAATCCTGAAAAAATTATTGCACGCTCCACTCCAAAAAAACCTTTATTTCAGCCGGAAGAAAAATTCGAAAAGGAAGGTTTTGTAAACAACGTTGTTTTCCCAACCTCTGCAATACCCTCAATAGATAATAAATCACTCCAAATCTATTACGGCGCAGGAGATAAATATGTGGCAGTGAAGAAAATCTCTTTCCAGGATATTTTCGCTCATCTCGGAGTTTAGCATGAAAGAATTCTTTCCAAAACTCATAATTTTAAACACTCCTGAACAAGTTGCTGAAAAAGCCGCAAAAATAATATCAAGCGAGATTCTAGCCAAACCTGACTTGGTTATCGGCTTCGCTTCTGGCTCAACTATGATTCCGATTTACAAAAATCTCGTTGGATTAAGCAAAACAAAAAAAATAACCTTTAAAAAAATAAAAGCTATCCAAATAGACGAATATCTCGCTATTCCAAAAGAAAACCCGAACTCTTTCAATTCCTTCCTGCGTGAAAATCTTTTCTCAAAGCTGGACTTTGAGGAAAAAAATCTTAACTTTCTAGACAGCGAAACAAACGATCCTGATGCTGAATGCAAATCTTACGAAAATATGATTAAATCGCTTGGCGGGTTAGACCTGCTTATCCTCGGACTCGGAGTAAACTCCCATATCGCTTTCAACGAGCCCGGCTCATCTCAAAAAACTAAAACTCGCTTAATAAGGCTGTCAAAAGAAACAATTATTTACAACTCCAGGTTCTTTTCTTCAGGAGAAAAAACACCAAAACAAGCAATGACAATCGGAATCTCCACAATTTTATGCTCAAAAAAAATAGTTCTCATCGCATTTGGAGAAAACAAGCTATCTGCTTTGCAAAAAACCCTCAACGAAAAAATTTCCAGCAAAATTCCCGCCTCATTTTTGCGCGCTCATAAAAATGTAACATTTATCGTCGACAAAAAAGCGTATGGAAAATAAAAAAGCTCTGGTGATTATCGCTCATCCTGACGACGAAACCATCTGGATGGGTGGAACTATTCAAAGACAAAAGTGCCATTGGACGATTTTCTCGCTATGTCGCGCCTCAGACTCAGATAGAGCACCAAAATTCAAAAAAGTCTGTGCTCTCTACAATGCAAATTGTATCATTGCAGACTTGGAAGACGAAAAACTAGCACCTCTATCAATCAGCGAAATCTCAACTCTGATAAAAAATAATCTCGAAAACAAAAAATTTGACACGATATTTACTCACGGCGCAAACGGAGAATACGGACACCGACGACACATTGAAATTCGCAAATCTGTCGCGCAGTTGCAAAAACAAAACGTTTTAATATGCCGCTCGCTTTACTCTTTCGCTTACGAGCTCTCAGACAAGCTCGTTCCATGCACTGCGATGCGAATCGCCACTCCAAAAAAAACAAACACGATGATAAATTTAACAAAAAAAGAGCTTGAAACAAAGAAAAAAATCATTCACGAAATTTATGGGTTTAAAAAAAACAGCTTCGAATACCTTTGCTGCAATAAAACCGAATCTTTCACAAAACTAAAATGAAAATATTAGTATTGTATCCACATCCTCCGGAGCCAGACGGCGTTAGTATGCAAGGGCACTATCTCATTAAAGGTCTTAAAGAAAATGGCATCGACGTTTTGCCGTGTGATCGCGAAAATGGAATTCAAAAAGAGTGGCACTATCTTGCTTACAAGCCCGACGCTGTAATTGGCGTCGGATTTTGGGCAGACACGCCGGGATTAATCTTTGATCCTCAAAACTACAAGCTCACTCCGGTACCTTGGTTCAACGCCGATGGCTGGGTCGCAAACTATCACAATACACTTAACAAGCTCCCTCTCCTAGTTGTTACAAGCAACTGGGTGAAGCAGACTTATATTCGCGACGGCGTCAGGGGCGACAACATTCACGTCTGCCACATCGGCTACGATCCGCAAACTTTCTACCCAATTCCAAAATCCGACCCTCGAATAAAGAGAATTAGAAAAATGCTTGATATAGGGGAAGATGAGAAAATGATTTTAACTGTAGGTGGCGACGTCACAAGCAAGGGCGCGCAAGAAATGCTTCAAGCTCTTGCGAAAATCGATAAAAAATTTCCTAAGTGGAAATATGTTATGAAGGTTTGGGACAGCTTTTCTGCAGACGACCACGGCAAGGAAGAAAGAAAGCTAATTAAAGATCTTGGTTTGGAAAATAAAATAACTCACTTGGTTGGAAAATTTTCTCCTGAATTTATGGCTATATTGCTCAACGCCTGCGACATTTACGCCGCACCCTCAAGACTTGAAGGCTTCGGCATGATTCAATTAGAGGCGCAAGCCTGTGGCAAGCCAGTCATTTCAATTGACGTTGGTGGCCCAAAAGACACAATTATCCAAGGAAAAACAGGATTTCTTGTTGATGTTGGCTATGAAGTCAAGCTTGAAAAAGAGTGGGCTTACCCTTGGATGGGCTTTAAAGAAAAACACCAAGTTGAATTCCCTGTTCCAAAAACATTCGCCTACCGCGCCGACATTGATCAGTTGGCAGAAATAACTCTCAAACTATTTGAAGATGACGAATTAAGAGAAAAAATGGGGCGCGCTGGCTCAATTCACGCGTTAAAAAACTTCCACTACAAAGTCACGTCCAAAACAATGGCGGACCTGATAGAAAAGTATGTTGTTAACAGAAAGTCCGTTCCAAAAACAACAATCAAGACAGTAGCCAAAAAGTTCGAACCACAAGTCTTAAACCTGAAAGTCAAATCTAATTAATTTTTCTCATCTTGGAAAACAAATTCTTTAAATTAATTTTCTTCACAGTCGTCACAACATCACCGCCTCCAGAAAAAATTAAAAAATCTTCCTGTTTTTTGTCAAAAACTATGCCCGTCGGGAAAACAACATCTTTGTCCTCAAAAGTTCCTTTCTCATATTTTCTATGTGGAATTAAAAATGGTTTTGAAGTTTTCATCAATATTTTTCTTGGGTCATCTAAATCAAGCAATACCGCGCCAGCGCAATAAAGAGCCCTCAACTCATCTTCATAGCCCAGCAGTTTCCTAACAAAATTAACAATCGAATCTTTATTCTTTTTCTTGTCAATAACCCCGTGATAAATAAACAACCATCCTTTTTTAGTTTTTATAGGAGGCGGTCCGGCTCCAACTCTTCCCCCGTCCCAAGCGTGCTTTTCAGAAAGCTTCAAACTAGTCGGCTTTCCCCAAAACTCCAAGTTATCAGAATACGAAAGCCAAATATTTGGCGACGTAAACTCAAAATTTCCCTCCGGACGGTTGAAAGCCAGATATCTGTGATGAATTCTCTCTGGAAAAACAACAACATCTTTATTCTGATGCAGAAATATCAAACCTCTCCTGTACCATTTCAAGCCATCATTCGAAACTGCCAGATTGCTAGCCACATTCCCAGAACTGGAAAGAGCAACATAAGTCATCACATAAAGCTCATTTATCTTCGTTATCCTCGGATCTTCAATTCCAAGCTCTCCGTCCCACTTCAATCCAAAAAAACTCGGTTTCTGTTCAATTTTCTTAACTTTAAATCCTGAAGAATCCAAAAAAACTCTCCTGAAATGCGAGATAAATTTCAGCCTTTTAGTCCCATCCCTAAACCAAAAATCTAAATCGCCAGCGCCCGCAACTTCCTTTTTCTCAACCTTGTCTATTGTTATCTCAAACTTCTCATCTCCGCTCATCCTAGGAGAAAAGTGGAAATTTTCATCTTCGCCCTGTTTCAGCTTTTCAATAACCCTGACATAAAGCAAAATATCGCCAGTATCCAATCTTAGGGCAGCTGGATTTATCGCTCCCACTACCTCGAATAAGTTAGAGCTCGGCTTAAAATCCTCAGGCCTCAGCAAAACCCTCTCCTTTTTTATAAGTTTTCTAATATCCCCCATTTTCTAAATCATATAAAAATTAATAGCATTCAAATTTTTTAAAACTATGGATAATTCTGTTGATTGCATCATTTATTTTACAGAATTCTCTATAACTGGTTTATAAATTAAATCAAACATCTCCCTTTCTGGACAGATTCATAAGCAGCAATATACATGGACGCATTCCATCCCTGCCCTCCATCATTTCCATCTGCAGAACTTCGTCCAACTTTGCCTGTCTTTCCGTCAAGCCACTCTGAAAACTCTGGCTTTAGCAAATTAGCCTCAGCCAGCCGCAATAACTGCTCCTTGGCTTCTTTCATCTCCCCCATTTTAACTAAAGTGCAAACATAAAAACCTCCGATAAACGTCCAAATCCCTCCATTAAGATAATGCCAAGGCTCTCGCGCATCGCAATCCTCAAAATAATCTTGCCAATCTTTATCTCCCTTCTTCAAAGGCGGAAACATTGTTTTCATCGGCCACGGGAAATTAATCTTCTTACTTGAAATATACTCCAAAATCTTCTTGCTTCTTCGAGAATCAGCCAGCCCATAAACAATAGCAAGCAAATTCCCAAAAGTATCAAACCACTCTCCTTTCTCTTTGTATGCGTTATGATTCTTCCATCTCCAAGACAAATAAAAATCACCATTCCAAAGCCCGTCATTCAAATTCTCATTCACCAATTTTCGCAACCTCTCTGCCTCTTTTTTCTTTTCATATAAATTCAAGACTTCATAATACAACGCTTGCGAATTCAAAGTCATACCATATCTATGAGGAAATGCGTCCTGCCAATCAGTCGTTGGTAACTGCACAATAGAACCATTCTCGCAAAAGTCCTGATACAACAACCACGTCCGCGCTCTCTTCGCATTCTCTTCAAGATTCAACTTCCCAAACTTCTTTTCATAATTTTTAAGCCCAATCAAAAACCACAATGTAGAATCAATCGACTTGAAATCAACGCGCTTCCCTCTAACACTCCATTTATCAACAGCATTCGCAACCTGCCCCTTTGGACTCTGATTGTCAGCTAATGTCTTCAATGAAGCCACAATAACTTTCTTGAATCTCTCTCCAATCAAAGAAGCGCCAAGAGACATTATCATCGAGTCTCTTGCAAACACCATGTCATATCCCGGAAACGCCGCGTAAAAACCATGCTCAGTCGAGCACTTCTCTAAAACATCAACCGCCTTTTCATAAGCCGCCTTTTCTATATCCATTATCATCCTAACAAATCCGTATATAAAAACATTATTAAACAAATTTCTCTTTAATATAAAAATGAAAAGAGGTAAAATTTCCACAATCTACCTTAACAACTTTTTCCGAGGCTTAGGCTTCTCTCTTGTTGGAATCTTCATCCCTGCCTATTTTCTCTCTCTCGGCTACTCTCTTAGCTCCGTCTTCGCCTACTTTCTAATATTTCACATTACTCTATTCATATTCACACCGATAGCGCTTTTAATCTCCAAAAAACTAGGATACAAAAAAGTAATTATCTCAAGCTCCTTTTTCTTAATCCTTTACCTTTTTCTGCTTTCATCACTCGACAAATTTCCAGTTTCAATTTATATAATTGGAATTGTTCTAGGAATCCAAGACGCATTTTACTTTATCCCTTTACACTCTTACTTTGCAAATATTTCATCTAACAACAAGCGCGGCTCACAATTCAGCACATACTCTGCAATTGGACAGCTTTCTGGTATTTTCGGCCCTTTAGGTGGCGCTTTGCTTGCTGGCATTTTCGGATTCGACAAACTCTTTTATTTAGTGATAATTTTCATTGCGATTTCATCAATTTACTTGTTCCACCTTCCAGACTATAAGCCAAAAACAAAAATCAAGCTTTCGCGATTAAAAAAAGTCACTCAATCTCATAAGAATTTCTTTTTCGCAACATTTCTGGACAATATTAAAGGACCTGCAGAAGGAATCATCTGGCCAATTTTCACTTTCCTCTTCCTTAAAAATTTCATCTCTATCGGCTATGTCGCTCTCTTCGTCTCAATCGGCACCATCATTTTCACTCTCTCAATCGGAAAATTTCACGACAAGAAAAACAAATTCCTCCTCCTAAAACTCGGCGGAATTTTATACGCCGGAGTCTGGCTGGCTAGAATTTACACCGGCTCCCCGTTCGAGCTATATATTTTCTCGCTTGCAGCAGGTTTTCTCAGCTTGATGATGGGGATTCCATACAACGCAATATTCTACGACAAAATCGCCAAGCACGAAGACTCTGACGAATACGTCCTATTCGTTGAAATTCCAAATTTCCTTGGTCGCGCCACTTTATGGATAACAATGCTTCTCTTCGCCCAAAACTTCACTTATGCCTTCATTCTTTCAGCGATAGCAAGTCTTCTCTTTTCCATCATAAAATTCAACGAAAAATAATAAAACGGCTTCCGAATTTTTTTAGAAATTTATTTGGGATTTTGATTGCGTTTTGATTGTTTGATTTTTCCAGTTTATCGCTACCTGCCATTTTTGCAATTTCTTTTCCTTACTTTATCTTCTCTTTTGATTCTTCAACTGCAACTTTCCAGTAAGTTTTTTTAGTGCATCTCTTTTGCTCCATCTTTCATAGAATCAGAAAAGCTGGAACAAATCGCATTTTCGTAAAAAAATCAAAGCGTTAGTTAATATACACTGAAGTTGCATCATTTTTCAATGTTCCCTGCAAAGAAATCGACTTAAGAAATCCTGAAAAAATTCAGGTTCTTCAAAAACTTAAGAAGAGTGGCTTGACTAATTAAATATCTAGAGATTCATAGACACATTTAGAGAATTGCACAAGTAAACTGAAAATTAACCTTGGTGGACTTGACGAAACTAAACAAGACAAGAAACTAAGTTGGCGCATTGATTAATTTATTATTAGCGACCGGTTAAAAAATAAATTACAGAACAGAGGCATATTAAAATACGCCCAAGGTTCAGAACATTGCACCATTAAGCTGGAAATCAATCTTTAGTTACTCAAGTTCCTCAACAATCAGCCTCGCGTTCAAATACGCCAAAGTCGATTCCGCTCCTTGATTCAAGTTTGCATCTTTTTCGTCAATCCCGTCAAAACATCCGCCGGTTCTCTCGTTGTAAATCACCTGCTTCAAGGCGTTTCTTCCCAAAAACCAATGAAAAGCAGTCAGAGCCTTCTTCTCATAGTCAGGATTTTTCGTTAGCTTGTACGCCAAAACCAAGGTCTGCACCATTGTTGCCACATCCACGGGTTGCTGGTCAAAATATGCTCTTTCCCCGCCTTTCTTATACCATCCGTTTTGACCTATCGGTACAAATAAATTTCCCTCAAATGTCTTCGAATTCAAAAACTCAAGAGTTTCAATTCCTGTTTTAAAATAATTCTCGTTTTGGGTAGTCATATACGCGTAAAGCAGCGCCTCAGCAATCTTGCTGTTTGAATAAGTTAGCTCGGGCTCAAACCATTTCCAGTCTTCACTCGAGTTATTCTCATAAAGTTTCACAAGAGAACCTGCGAGCTTCTTTATTAGCCCTACATTTTCCTTTGAATAGTTTTCCTTGTTGTAATAATACAGCCCCATAATAATAGAGGCAACTGCTCTGGGAGCATTAATCTCCCCAATAATCTCCAGAGATTTCGAGAGCATCATTTCAGCATCAGCTCTCAGCTCTTTCGGCAGCGTCTGCAAAGAAGTCAAAAATCCCAAAGCTCTCATTGCTCTTCCTTGGGCTTCTTCGCTCCATGAATTGCCATCTACAATTCTTTTTTTATTTACGAAATTATAAAATTTTCCCTCATCAGACTGCACAAACTTCATATAGCTCAAATAAATCCTTGTCAGCTCCAAAAATCTCGGATTCTTGTCACGTGCATAAAGACGCGCCGCAACCAAAAGCGCCCGCGCGTTGTCATCCAGAGTATATCCGGAGCTCAATACTGGCTTGCTGTATCTCGCAAACTGCAGCATTCCAAAATCATCAGTCATCTTTCTGATATGCAAAGTTCTGACCTTAGGAAGCCTCTCAAAGCAAATCTCCGGAAGTTTCAAGTACTTCCTTATTTCCTCTCCATAGCTCAATGCCACATTCGGCCAAGTCATTTTTCTTGTAAGTTCATAAGCAGTCTCTTCCATATCTCTCATCTTCTTCTGGTCGCCAAGCACGTTCAGAATAGCTTCTTTGAAAGAATCAGCATTCCTAAAATCTTTGGTTAAAATTACCGCGTTATTTGCTTCCAAGTCTTTTGCATGAATGAAGGGTGTGGACACCGTTACTCGACCGCACCCAACCGCATAAGCCAGCGTCCCGGAAGTTATCTGTTCCGGTGTCAATACCGAGGAAATATAAATGTCGCTCGCCTTCAGGTACTGAATTATCTCGGCATTAGTCACATATTTGTTGTAAAACTTCACATTATTCTGCAATCCAAGTTCCTTTATCTTGCTGTCTAGCATATTCCTGTAACTCTCGCCTTCATTCTTCCTAACAACTGGATGTGTTGCACCGACAATCAAATAAATCAAATTCGGAAACTTCTTCACAATCTCCGGCAGTGCCTCAATTACATACTCATAACCCTTGCCGCTGTTTATCATCCCAAACGAAGACAAAACTATTTTTCCCTCATATCCAAGTTGCCTTTTCATAGAGCTCTGCCTTTCAAAATCAACAGTCGGAATTCCGTGCGGAATCACTTTTATTTTGTCTCTGTTCAGACCGTATTCATTGGTTAAAATCTCAACACCTGTCTGAGTCATCACAACTATCTCGTCAACATTAGCCTCTATTTTTTTTACAACTTGAATCCTCTTCTTTTCAGGGTTTGGCAAAATGCTATGAAAAGTAATTACTTTTGGCTTGTTCAGTTTTTTCAAAAAGTCAATCAGGTAAATCCCGAGCTCTCCGCCAAAAATTCCAAACTCATGCTGTATAGAAACTAGCTTTATGTTATCATTCTGATTTATCCTCTTGGCAACATTGACATAGTCATTCCTCTCTGTATCTCTAATTTGATAAATGACTTTTTTCGGATAGTTATAAATGTTCACCCCGTTATTATTCATCGCTAAAATCTTAACTCTGAGATGAGAAAAAAATCTGTTCTCAATGGCATCAGACAAGTCTCTGGTGAAAGTGGCAATTCCGCATTCTCGCGGAGGATAAGTTCCAACAAAAAGGACGCTGTCAACGTCATCACCTCTTTCCATCAACTCCATAAGAGAGCTCGATTTAAAAGATTTGTGATTTTCAATCCACAAATCTGACTTCGCTCAAGAGTTACAATTAAACCAATTCTAGAACTCGAATCATTAGGCTCTCACCGGGAAAAAATTTCCCCTCAAGCGGAACATAATACTGCCCAATCGCTCTGGAAGAATCCGCTGAGACTGCAATCCCTGCTTCTCGTAGTAACTCTAAGTCATTATAATTGTCCCCAATCGCTATCACATTTTCTTTTTTTAAATTAAAAACTCTCATTACATCTTTCAGCCCCACGGCTTTAGTTTGCACATCTTTCACACCAATATCGTACGCCTCCCCATTCCAGATCCAATAAATTCCTTTCCATTTTTCCAAAGCTTTTTCTATCGCAGGCACCCGCGATTTCGCATGAATCGTGATAATAAATTCCTTGGGCTCAAAACCTTTGATTTTGTCGCTCTTGACTTTCTTCAGTTCAAAAAACAAGTCTTTAAGTTGTAAAAAACTATTCACGTGCTGGTAAATTTTCCCATTGTGCCAGGTCGCGCTTCCATTTTCATAAGTTAAACTGACAAATTCAAGTATTTCCCTGAACATTTCCTGCAAAAAAAATAGTGAACGCCCTGAATTAATATTCAGCAAAATTCCTTTTTCATTGAGTTTCCTCATCAATTCAATCTCCCCAACAGGAACTCGCTTTACTGTTAAACTTAATTTATCTCCGTCCTGTTTTATCTTAGTCCCTCTGGGAACCAGAACGCCATCAACATCAAAGACAATCATTCTAAGTTTTTCCACATCTTTTTTTGTCATAAATTCTAAAGTCTTCATTTTGCCCTTCCAAAGTCGTCTTCAATTCTCACAATATCTTTCTCGTCAAACTCCCCAAATGAAATTTCTAAAAGTCGCGCTTCTTTTTTGAGCCCTTCAATTCTGTGATTCGCACCTTTGGGAATTACAATAGTCTCGCCCTTTTTCAACATCACGACTTTCTCTCCAACTGTAACTTTAACAGGATTATCAAGTGCCTTCCAAAATTCTTCTCTTTTGTGATGATGCTGCAAGCTCAGTCTTTTTCCAGCCTTGACAGTCAATATCTTCACAGTAGAAATTTCATTCAAAGTAAACTGCTCAAACCCTCCCCAAGGCCTCTTTTCAAAAAACACTTTCATTTTAATAATTAGAAAACTGGATTTATATTTCTTTTGAGAAACCAAAACCAGACCAATTGGTGCGGCATAGCTAATTCTGCTTATCAAAATAATAGCAAGACTGGTAAATAAGTCAGTTATCACAATATATTTTAGGAATCATTTTTCCAGGGCTAATTGATGAGAACGCTTTAAGCAATAAATTTACAATCTTGGCAATTCTGCAATTAGAAAAAATAATATCTATAAAAAGGGTTTCCATCATTTGACATGACAGAATAAAGAGATTTCCTGCCTCGCTATCCCGCAGCCAGCTGATGGGGTATTGCGCTCGATTTGGCAATAAAGCACTCCTGTTAAATCCAAGATAATCGGCTGCAAACTGTTAAAATAATTTTAACTGCATATGACAAATATAAACCAAAAGCCCAATTATCCTAATATCCGCCCTCTTCAACCTCATCGAGAAACCAAAAAAATTATATTTCTATATTAAACAAAACTAATCTACGCGTTCTCTTTCACCGCAGCTCTGATATTCTTGTTCAACTGCCTCATGCTTTCCTCAAGTTGCTCTTTGTCTTTTGTGCCTGTGCAAACAAGCTTGCCATTTGAAAAAAGCAAGAACGTCGCAGGCGGGTCCACAAGTTTATACACAAGCCCAGGAAACTGCTCTGGCTCATATTCCGTATTCTCAAGTTGCAGTGCGAGAACATTTAAGTTCAAATTCAAATCAATGCTCCCGGAAGCAACAATATTCTGCACCGTAATTTTCGGTTTAACAGTTATTTTAACTCCGATTTTCGCAATTTGTTTGATTACTGCCTCAATTACTTGTTTCACTTGTCCGACACTCTTCGTCCCTGTACAAACTAAATTTCCGGAAGAAAAAACAAGAACAGCCGATTTAGGCTCTTTTATTCTCAAAACAAGCCCGGGAAATTGCTCTGGATTATATTCCGTATTGCTCTGTGTCCTTGCCAGTTTCGTCAATGAAACAGGCTTTCCAAGAGAAGTGGTCGCAACAATGTTCTGTATCTTCAAATCCGAACTCTTAGATTTAGCCGCCATAATTAATCAAATCTATAAAAGTTCATTTATAAACCTTCCTATGAATTCCCTCGACTGGCAAAATATGAAATCGCTACAACCCCGAAAATAACTGCCAAAAACACTCCTCCTGTCAAGACAGAAGTTAAATAGTCTGTCTCGCTTCCAATTCCATAGCGAATAAGAAAATACGCTCCCGCAATCACAATAACTACAAATACCAAAGCTATCAGTGCTGTCGCAACTTTTTCCATTTTCAGATTAGGTTAACAAATCTTAAAAATGCTGCGTCCCTGCGTCAAAATCCAGCAAAACTCTCTTTTGTCTTGTAAAATGCACCCTGCTTTTTCTTATTTTTCTGACAAAATAAAACGCAAACACTCCAATCCCAACTACTAAAATCAAAACTCCAAAATAAACTAAAACCTTTTTGTTGTCATCTCCGACATTAGTAACAAGTCCCGTCAATCCCACGCTTCCGGCAGGTAAAAATATCTTCTTGTCCGTTTTAATCTCTAAATTTCCATCGCCAAAGACCGCCTCAAAACTAAATTCTCCAAACGAATCTTTAGGAAGCTCAAAAACAATTTCTCTGCTTAATTTCTCGCGTACTCCAAGCCTGAAGTTGTCGGTTCCTTTATACCTTGGCAAATTATCAAAATCCAGCATTGCATAATTCAAAACAATCTGATGGCTTTCACCGGCATAATCCTCAATCTCATATTTTACTCTCAGTTTATTTCCATCTTTGGCATAATCTAATATTTTCGGCTCAAAGCTATTTCTATACGCTACAACATTAAACTCTCCAGTTGCTCTTCCTTCATCACATTGAACTGCAATACTCATATCAAAGTTTCCTGGCTCTCCCTCTTCTGGCGCACTAACTTCTGCAAAGTAAACAAACTTCTCTCCTTTTGCAATCCCTTTAACTTGTGAACTTGATATCCACGATTCTGCTGCGCCGCCAAATTCCAATTTGCAGTTGTTCAAGAAAAACACGTCCTTGCTAAAAATCTCCACATTGAAGTTTTTGGTTGTCCCTTTCTTCAAAATCACATCTTTGACGATTACATCTAATTTTGCAATCCTGTCTTTGCTTGCTTTTTCAGGAGGCAACGCAGCTACCCCTCCGCCTCCAGAACCGCCCCCTCCGCCTCCAGAACCTCCACCTCCAGAACCGCCGCCGGATGAAGGCGCACTAACAACGACATATCTCGTAGTGCTTCCTGCAGAGTAATTTTCATTTCCTCCATAACTCACAATAACAGAATGATTCCCGACAACATTGAACACGCTCTGATTAAGCAATATCCCTATGCCTGAATTCCACACAATTCCGTCAACGCTCAAATTTATTTCCCCAATTAAAGGCGCAACTAAACTAGCGCTTATATTGACACTTCCTCCAGAAGAAGGCAAAAATAAGTCACTAGCAGCCCCGTTCAATGTCAAATTAAACTGAGGCAAAGCTTTCTGAACCGTTAATGTTGCAGGAATCGCACTCCCCGCGCTAAAATTCTGACTTGCAGCCGAAGTGCAAAAATAGGTATAACTCCCCACTCCAAAAATTCCAGAATCAGGAAGTATTGAAATGGGTGTAACATCTCTTATAATCTGCGGAACTGCCTCGTTATTGCTCGCCAGACAAGTCACGCTAGTTATTGCTCCGTAACTTACAGTTTGCGATGGAGAAATTGAAATCACAAGTGATGTAGGCGCCTGCTTAACAATATAAGTTTGTTGCGGCGATTGCACAAAATTTCCAGAGCTGTCATTCGCGCTCCATCTATAATAATAACTTCCAACTCCCAAGTCGCTCAAGCTTATAGAATAAACATCCCCTGCTTTTTGTACCTGTCCAGAAGAAGAACTGTAATTAACCCCTTCAAAATCAAAAACCACACTGTCTATGGCAACATTGTCAGTCCACGTTGCATTAAATCTATAAGTTCTCCCATTCAAATACTGCGCGTTTGAAGCCGGACTCACGGTCAGGATTGAAAACTGCGGTGAATTTGGATCAATCACGCTCAAAATTCTGGACAAGTTCAAAGCCGAATAATTCTGGCTCTCCAAAATTTCCGCCGTCCAAACCCTGTCTCCCAAAACTGAATAATTCCTTTCTATATTTACAAATCCGCTTCCAGAATCAACAAAAACACCATCCTCGTAAAGTGAAATCTCCCACGGCGATGGTCTCAAGGATGTCGCGTTAATTGTCACAACATTTCCTGCCGGAGAAGAAATATCAGAAGAAAACCCATTCAGATGCAATAAGAGCAATGGTTCAGCCCTTTCCACACTCAAAAATCTGCCAACCGCAGCAGACGAGTAATTTTCATTTCCCTCAAAAACAAGAGTAAAATTATAAATTCCCGCAGCAAGCAATTCAGTATAGTTCAAGTTCGAATTTCCACTCAAGACACTCACCCCATCTTTTAACAGCTCAATTTCCATTCCAGAAGCAGAGATATTTCCTGCGATTGAGCTTTCATTTCCATAAATCTGGCTTGTATTTTCAGAAACCCCATTCAAGCTCAAGCTCAAATCAACTGACGCTTTCGTTATATTCAGTTTTCTTGAAACGCTTGCTTCGCTATAATTCTGCCCGCCGCTGGAATTGAATATATACTCATACTCTCCAACTCCAAAAATACCTGAGTCAGAAACTAAACTTCCTGTTCCAACCAAGAGTCCATTCTTATAAAAAGAATAAACCACATCAGAATCTCCGCTCATAGTTTCAAATCCGCTCGTGTTTATCACGCCCCCATAATTAGTAATCAAATCATTCGCCGAGCCATTAACCTCTAAATTCAAAATCGCAGATGCTTTTGAAACATTCACAAAAAAGCTTATGCTGCTTCCAGAAATATTCTCATCATCTAAAACTGCCGCAGTATAATTGTAATAGCCGACTCCCAAAATGCTAATTTCCGGATTGGCGACCTGGATTCCATCTCTGTAAAGTACTGCGCTGTAATATCCCCCAACAACCGCAGTTGCATTTGTCTGCACACCATAGCCAATACTCAAGTCAGAAGAACCGCCACTCAATAATAAGCTCACACTTGAATTTAATTTATCTACAAATAAATAATACGCCGAGCTGTTTCCTGAATAATTCTGGCTCTCAGCAACTGAGGCATTATAGAAATATCCAATTGAATTGGCAGCCAAAACTTTTACTTCCGGATTTGCAACAAATACCAAGTCCCTGCTCAAACTCACTCCCCCCACTTCAGAAGTCGCTGTCGCATTGCTCTGCGTAGAATAATTAATGCTCAAATTAGAATTAAGATTTCCATTTAAGTATAAATAAACCGCATTTCCCGCCTTCGCAACACTTAAGCTCTGTATAGGAGTAGAATTCAAAGTTCCCATAGAGTCAGTTGCATAAGATTTCCAATAAAATCCTCCCGCCGGCAGGCTAGCATTGAAACCATAAACTCCTCCGCCAAGCGAATACATTGTGTAGTTTCTCGCAACTCCGGAGAAATTGCTTTCAAACAAGACACTTACAATTCCTCCACTATCGCTCCACGTTACATTAAAATATCCTAAATTCAAGTTTGAATAAACCGCAGGCACACTCTCCTGCAATCCACTCCATTGCGGCGGAGTAGAATCAACTGAAAAAGTCACACTTGTCAAATTCATGTTTCCAGCAGAATCATTTACATAAACAATAAGGCTATGGCTTCCATCTCCAACTGAAATGCTTGTAGTCCCGCAATTCAAAAGGCTCTGATTGCTCGGAAAGCCGTCAATATTATACCAGCAAGCCTGAACCCCGCTCAAAGAATCGATTGCTGTATAGTTAATCAAAATATTTCCGCTTGAATAACTTGTATTTTGCGGAAACAATATTATAATTGAAGGATTCGTTGTATCAACCCCAAAGTTTACACTCGAATTATAATTAACATTTCCCGCTGTGTCGTTTGCGTAAACTCTAAAAACATAATTACCCTCAGCAATCGAAGAATTCGTCGCATTAAAAGTTAGCCCATCAATAGAGTTCATACTCACATTGTGCGCACCAGAATCCAAGCTATACCTCACGCTCCCGTTTTCGTTCAAGCTCACATTGAAATTTAAAGGCAAAGTGTTATAATACTCGCCAGAACTAGGAAAGCTAATTGTCACTTGCGGAGGAATGGAATCTAAAATTGTATAGCCCAAGCTAACATTAAAAAGAATTGGCATCACAACAGAATCTTGTCTGCTAAAAGTTGTTAGATACTGGAAGTATCTTCCGGATAGATTAATATTGTCCGGATTAACATTTTGCCAAGTTCCATCTGCGCAGCTGCTTAAAGAGCAATTTCTTGCTTGGAAAGATAATTGGGAAGTTGCACGAAATGATACTAATCCGTTTATAAATCCGTTGGCTCCGTTGATGTTTGATGCGATTTTTGAAAATGAAGCTCCCGAGTCTGTTGATTTGTAAACATCTTCATTTCCATCAATAATATAGATGAAATTTTTTTTGTCAATTGATAAGGCTCTTGCATTTGCCGAGCTTGCGTCATTAAAATCGTCGTTAACTAATGTCCAGTTTACTCCATCATTAATCGAATTCCATAAGTCTTGGTTGTGAACGATAAATATTGCTCCAGAGCTGTTTGATTTTATATCATTTGCCTCATTTCCTATTGCTCCATTATAGTCGCTGTTTGTTCTCGTCCATGTAACTCCCTGATTAGTAGATTTCCAAACCTCTGCATCTGCATGAACGCTGTATAATCCTGATGAAGTAGAAGTTAATCCCCTGGAGTTTTGAGTGCCCGTTGTTTTGAAACTTCCATTAATTAAGGAAAATGAAGCTCCCGAGTCTGTTGATTTGTAAACATCTTCGCTCGTATCTATAATATACATATAATTATTTTCATCAATCGCCATTGCCGCTTCATTGCTCGCATCTCCCGGATTAAAATCATCATTGACTTTTGTCCAATTAATTCCGTTGTTGCTCGTCCAAACATCCTGAGAGTAAACGGCAAACAAAGTGCCATTTAAGTTATAGGCAAGATAGGTTATACCGTTTCCCTCTCCGGGACCTGTATAATCAGAAGTTAGCTGCGTCCAATTTATTCCTTCATCAATTGATTTCCATACTGCAGCTTGATTATCTATTGCGTATAAAATGTCTTTAAATGACTGATTACCTGAATAACTGATATTTTTCCAGAGCGAGTTTGAGGTCGCATCAAACACTCTAGAAGTGAAAATTCCTGACAAATTGCCTCCAACAAGTGCAACTCCAGTCCCATTATGCGTTGTATTGACATAAGTTCCATTATTAAAATCTCCTTGTGATATGTCTTGAAATAAAGCAGAACTTGCAAAAAAGGTTAAAAAAATTAGTAAAGCAAATCCAAAAAATACAAATTTCTTTTTCATCAGCTCTTTCATCACATTCTCAACCTTTTTGGAAAGCATTACAGCGTTTTCATCACAGAATTTTTTGAAGTCATCATATATCTTAGATTCTATGCTAAGCGTGACCTTCCTTTTTCCTTCGTATTTTAATTCTTTAACTTCAAAAACGGGTTTTTCAAGTTCAACATCTTTAACTAGACATACAATTTCGTCAACATCATCATAATCGTGCTTATGAGCAATAAAATTAGAAGAAATAGTTTCCAATTCAACTCTTATTTCTTTTCCGTTCCTAAGCATGATGAATTCTGGAAACCTTGATATATCGCCTCTAACAATTTTATCATAACCCAATTTTCCATAATTTTTCTTAAACCAATCTGCAAATTGTTTTTCATTTTTAATTGTTTTCATTTTAACCTCCAAAGATTCATTTTCCCTATTTTGAATCCTTCAAGTTTTCCATCAATCTGTAGCATTAAACAAGCCCGATCAATAGTATGCCAAGCTTTTTTCAAAGAAAAAGTCAAATCTGAAGTTGATAATGGTTTGTCAATCCCTTCAAGTTTTTTGATTATTTCTTCTTTGAGTTCTAAATTTTTGCGAACAACAGCACCAATCCTAGTACTTTTATTAGAACCTTTTTTCGAACTAACAACCATCCCATCAACAGCAATGCCAACTATTTAAAGTTTTTCAGCACTATCCCCAGGCGTCGTATCCGAAAAATAGTTCACAATGATAAAATAAATGAACAGGATATGAAACTCAATAAAGAGATGGTGAAGTTTATCGTTGTTAAGCCAGGAAATGGCTGGACTGCTTATGAGCTAAGCAGGCAGTACAACAAAAGCATCGGTAGAGTGTATCAGATTAAAAGAAAAGCTTTGACTTTAGGTGATGTTCCAAGCATTGGAGAGCGTATGGAAAGGCCTAGAAAACTCCCAAAAGAATATGAAACACAATCAATCCTGGAGTGTTTTAGAAAGTTTAAGCTATCTGCTTCTTTGCTAAGGCCTGTGATAAGAGCTAAGTATGGAATTGAAATTAATCATAACAGAATACATAGAATTTTATTAGAGTCTGGTTTTGTTAAACAGATGGAAAAGAAAATCAGGAAGAAGCCTTGGGTAAGATATGAGCGAGATCATAGCTTAACTGCTGTCCACATGGACTGGCTTGAGGACAGAGAAAGAGGTGTATGGATTTGTGCTGTTCTCGACGATGCGTCTCGAATGATTCTAACTTATGGAGAGTTTGATTGTGAAACAGCAGATAACACTGTTCTGCTGTTGAAAAAAGCCTTAGATTACAGCAAGATTAAAGAATTGATAACTTATCAAGGAACTCAATTTACTTCTGATTTGTTAAGAGAGTTTTGCGAAGTGAATAATATAAAACAGATATTGGAAGGATTAACCACCATCAAACTAATGGCAAGATAGAACGTTGGTATGGGTTGTATAGACAAAAGAGGCACATGTTCACCTCACTTAAAGAGTTTGTTTATTTGTATAATCACATAAAACCACGTTTAAGTTTAAACTTTGAAGAGCTTGAGACTCCAGCTCGAGGTTTTAAAAGAAAATATAAATATGAAGAAACTAAAAAAGACAGCGTTGTGTAATAATTACGGATACTGCACCCAAAGTTAAAAACAAAACTTATTTAAACCATGATTTTCAAATCTTAAAATGAATCATGGAAGAAAAATTACCGGCGGAAAATACCATAGAAACAGGAAAAAAAGGCTGTTCGAGAAGCAAACTCAGGAGCGCATAGTGCCGCTTAGGGCAACCAAGCGCAAAAACCTCAGAGTAACCGGCGGTCACATCAAAACCATTCTCCTAAGTACAGACGAAGCTAACCTCATAGTCAACGGCAAGGCAAAAAAAGTCAAAATAAAAAACGTTATAGAAACTCCCCAAAATATCTTCTTGGCAAGGCAAAACCGATTAATGAAAGGCGCAATCATTGAAACCGACGCCGGAAAAGCAAAAATAACAAACAGACCTTCCCAAGAAGGCCATGTCAATGCAGTTCTTTTGAAAGAAAACTAATGGAAACAGAAAGCAGAGAATATCTAGAATGGAAAAAACAAGAGTCTAAGCGAGACACATTGGAGATTATTTAACTATTAACTGCTTCAGCATTGATTATTGTAGGAAGCATATTATCAAGCTATTTAATTCCTGGACAAATTTATCAGCAAAAAATTCAGAGACAGCATCAATTGGAAGAAACTGTCAGGCAAATGCCTTATGGGATAAGATAAATTCTTTTTGGAAAAATCCTCGACAACAACAGAAAGATTTAAATAGTCAGCCCACAATAAGTTTAAAAACCTTTCCATAACAAAAAATGTCTAATATAAAACGCTGCCCGGAATGTTCCAGTGTCGACCTTGTTTTTGACAGCCATAAGGGAGAGTTAGTCTGCAATGAATGCGGCCTAATCATAGAGGAAAAAATCGTCGATACCGGTCAGGAAGGTGGCGGTCAATTTGACAAAGCAGAAAAACGCGGTAGAGGTGGAGCTCCAATTTCTATGCAAAAATACGACAAAGGCCTTACAACTAATGTCGGAGAAATCTCAGATATTTACAAGTTAGAAGCCGGCCAAACAAGAAAATTTCTGCGTTTAAAGAAATGGCAGGAAAGAGTTTCCACTTCAATTGAAAGAAATCTCCGTTTGGCTATGTCGGAACTCCGCCGTGTTGCATCTTTCCTTAATCTCCCTTCAGTAATTCGAGACGAAGCCGCAAGAGTTTACAATTATGTCCTGCAAAGAGGCTTAGTCCGAGGGCGCTCAATGGAGTCAGTTATCGCTGCCTGCATTTACGCTGCCTGCCGCTCTTATAACATACCAAGAACTCTTGATGAAATTGGGGAAGCATCCGACGTTGAAAGAAAAGAAATCGGCCGAACTTACAGATTCATTGTCCGCAAATTAAAAATCAAAGTCCGCCCAAGCTCTCCAAAAGATTACATTTCAAGATTTGCCTCTATTCTTCACTTATCTCCAAAAACTCAAAATGAAGCTCTAAAAATCTTGAAAAAAGCAGACGTCTCAGAATTAACATCAGGTAGAGGTCCCGCCGGGATTGCAGCCGCGGCGCTTTACGTTGCCGCTCTCCTAAATGACGAGAAAAAAACTCAAAGAGAAGTTGCAGACGTCGCCGGAATTACAGAGGTCACAATCCGCAATAGATACAAAGAGCTAACAGAACGTCTTGGCCTGGAAGACAAACTCTCAAGCAAAGTTGCCGCAGCAGAAAAAGCCAAAAAGAAAGAAAAAGAAAAATAATCACTTCCTCACAATAACGCTCGTTGTAGCAAAATTCCATGAAACATTATCCTTGAACTTCACAAGCAGCCTGCCCGCGATGCGCAGATTTCCTCTCTCTTCCAATGTAGTTTTTGAAAACGCAATCGGCGAGTTAGAATTCGCAAACGGACTATTCTGAACTACATCATTATAACTCACCAAACACAGAACAAAAACCAGCCAAAAATTCTGCGATAATCAACCCTAAAACAGCAGGTTTATTTCTCTCGCAAACACAACCTATTCCCACCGCCATTTTGTCTCAAATAACTATTCACTTAAAATTTTAAATCATTCTTCATCGTCTAAAGTTTCAACAAACCCTTTATTGAATCTTATACAACATTTTTCAGGAGCTTATGGGTGAGAGGTATCTTGTTTAATTTATTAATTATTAACTTTCTCCTTTAATATTTCTTTAACCAACTCTTTGGCCTCTTGGAAATCTTCAACACTAAATGAAAAAGGTCCAAAGATTCCCTTAAAACTATCATCAAATTGCGGCTTATCCAGGAAAGCTGCTCGCTTTTCTATTGATTCTTTAAGCTTTTTGATATCTCCTTTTAACAAATGTTTTCTCAGTTTATCTTTGTCACAAGGCATTAAAGCAACAATATCCCTTATATCCGAAAGTCTTCCACTATGAAATTTCATTGCAATAAGCAGCTCTTTCTCAGGAGTTATAAAATCAGAGTTATTTAGTTTTCTTTTTATAGAATTTCTCTTTATATACTCTAATCCCCAAGTCGCGTGTGTTGTTCGAGAAGCAAGTCCATTGATTAATAAGTCTATATCAACAGGCAAATTTTTCATCTTTTTCATAAATCTTTTAAAATTTTCTCCATACATCAAAGCTATTTCTTTTTCATAATGTAATGCGTAGCCATCTTTTTCTAATATTTTCTCAAACTTTTCAAGATCGTCTTCTTTTACCACCAAGTCTAAATCAATTGAGAACCTTTTCTTATACGTTGAAATTGCATATCCGCCAACTACAACAAAGTCTAATTTTTTATCTATAAATAAATCCAGCATCTTCATAACCTCTCCTTCTCTTTCAAGTAGGCCAGCTCTTGAATCATCCTTAGACATTTGTTGACACCTCTGAATAATTAAAATTTAATCTTAAATTGTATAATAAGTCTAATTGCTCTAAGATATTTTCTAAATGCAATTCTTTTCCCCACTCAACCAATTCTTTTAAAGGCATAACGGGCAAACCATCTTTTTTTTCTATCTTTAAATTTATTTTTTCTATAATCCAAACTAAAGGTCTTTTATTCTCTAATTCTCCTTCAGTAAAGCCAATTCCCTCTTTCTTCAAAGCTTTCTTTAAAGCATCTACATCTTTCTTTTCAACTTCTAAAAAATAAATTCTGTCATAAAAATCTCCAGTGATAAAACTTCCTTTAGTCCAGATAGTCGCAGCTGTTCCCTTAACAAATCTTATCTTTAATTTCAAATTTTTAACTAACCTCCAGAAAGTATTATCCTTCTCTATAACAGAAACAGCCTCGTCTAATTCTTTAAATTTCTTATAAATTAAATTCTTATTAATCTTTATGACATTTTTATTCCCCTTTCTAATTAAACTGATTACCCCGTATCTTTCTAATTCAGATATCCATTTGTAAACCGCAGAATAAGCAAAACCTATCTTGGAAGCCAAGCTATAGATGCTTTCTCCATCTTCAGCATTTTTCACTATATTCATTGTTATTTCGTTTACAATTACCATTATCTCTTTAAAGATAATGAATTTAAATATCTTCCTATTATCAAATTTCACAAATAGTAGATACAAAACCAAAAAAAGTCATCCAGCAACCCTATACTGTTCTTCCATCTCTTTCGCAATCGCCTCCCTGAATCCTTTGTCAAGTCCTTTAAGCCTTTGGCTGTTTGCCTGAATTAAATACCTTCTTGCCGATAAGGCAGTAATTCTTCCCTTCAACTCCGGTGCTGTTTCAATGAATCCCTTAACCACTCTGTTTATGTTCGCGTCATTGGAAACAATCGCCACATAATTTCCTTTTCTGGATTGCTCAAGCGCGTAAGACAAAATCTGGTTGTCAGCCCATCCCAAGCCAAATTGTTTCGCATAATCTCCTTTCGCATATTTCCTGCAGGTTTCCAAGATTAGTTTTTCATTACTTTCAGAAACAAATTGATTTATAACATCAGGATTCAGCATCAAAGAAAGCTCCAGAACGCTTTCATCAGGAAAAACCTCGCTATTCCTGAACAGCTCGCCAAGACAGCTCTCCATCACGACAACTTTCCTTTCAGTCTTTTTATATCGATATTTGAATGCATTTGTGTCAAAAACAAAAATAGGGTCTTTGGAAAATCCAAGTTTCATACTTGATGTTTCCCTGTTCAGCATATCATCCAGGCACAAATATTTCATAACTCCATTCTTTCCAAAATCAATATAAAAACCTTGCGAATTCCGAATGGATATGCAGCTTCATTGCATTCATCCCTAAACCACTAAGAAATGCTGGAAATTTTTGTCTTGGAAAAAATGATTCCAGATTCTTAAATTTAGAACTTATGCGGAGACTAGGATTCGAACCTAGGTAAGCACTAAGCTATCACGGCCTAAACGTGACCCGTTTGACCACTCCGGCATCTCCGCACTATTTTATAAAAATTTTTGCGTGATTTAAACCTTTGCAATGCAGTTCTTTCTTTAAGCAAAAAAAGTAAGATTTAAATATTTCAGTATTCATAAGAAACTATGGCGACAAAGAATTGGATTGCAGTAACCGCATTTTTGGCCTTTGTTTTTGTTTTGTCAGGCGTAATTGTGGTAGCTTCAGACCAATCTAACAAAAATAACCTTGCCAGTGTTAATTGGAAAAAGCCAGTACAGCAGGTTGATCTTTTCGACCAAGCTATTTTTGGCTCTGACTGCCCATCTGCACCGGCAACACCATGTACAGCAGGACATAAGAGATGCGTTGAACCACCGAATGTCCTAAATCATGCCTGTGTGTTTAAATGCAATACAGCAGGAAATGGTTGGGACGTTGATCAAGAGTGTACCAACAACATGTGTGACGGTTCCAGCTGCTCAGGCGGTTCAACTTAATTTTTTAGCTCCGAAGCTGTAAAAATTATGATTAAAATTTTAGTGATAACTTTATTTTTTTTCTTTAATTTAAATAAAGCTTAATTCTTTCTTAAAAAAGATAATTATTTTTACTTAAACAAAGTGTGTACTTTTCCAGAATAATAATATGATCCTGTCAGTTTAGGATCCGGATGAAGTTTCAGAAAATGTTCAAAACGTTCATCTATAATAGCCTTAATTCCATCGGGATCCTTTACAACTGTGTACTTCAAAGAAGTATAACCCGATACTTCCGCCCTCACTTGTTTATTTCCCTTAATCAAGCTGGCCAGTTCTTCAGTTACAAAAAAGTCAATGGGCGCATTCCCTTGTATTGCCATAGAATACAAATCATGTCTTGTCAGCCTGTTTTTACCAAAATTAATACCTCTTATTGGGCGGGCATCAAGTAGTATCAGTCCATCAGGTCTGTCTCTTCCATCTAAATAAACTCTCGCTCCAAAAAAATTAAATTTTGGTGCAGATTCGTCACCCGAATAATCGCTCACAAATGCACAATTTATCCTATTCATCTGAATTACGCTAAACTCTTTTCTATTTGTTGCTTTTTGGCTTTCGCTCCTCTCATTTCCAGTTGCTACAATTTGAATCCCGCTCCTCTCATTTCCTCTTCTTCCAATTTGATAACCTCCAAAAAAGCTTCCAACTAAAGCTAATCCTGCCACTCCAGCTCCCGCAATCCCTTTCAAGCCTTTTCCCATAAAAATAACCCTTTCTGCAACTATTTAAACATTCCCAAGGATTTACTGCTGACGATTACAAAATCAACTTAAAACTAATCAACACAAAACTGCTCTCTGCCTTGAGAAACCAACAATTTACTTTGAGAGTAATCTACAAATTTGCCCTTAATTGCCTCTAAGTTACTCACAACATAAAAATCATTCCTAATTTTATTTACGTTATCTTCAATCTGACTAGTTCCTATTAATCCACCGCTATTTATTGGTACTAATGATAGAGATATTCTTCCACCCCTTTCATTAACATAATCAGTCTTAACAAATCCATCAAGCAAATAAAGTTTTGTGCTTGTTCCATCTAAAAGAATATATTGTCTCCCGTTTAAAAGTTTAATTTGAACACTATAACATTTCTTTTGCTGTTGAGCAATTGGAGTACCGGATTGACTTGTCTGCTGCGCCTCCTTTTTCTTTTTCAACAAATCAACAACCCAATTCACAGTCTCAGCCATATTAAGCCAACCACTTCCATTAATATCAACAAACTCACTCTCGCTTATTAATCTCATAGAATACAGCTGATTAACAAATTCAGTAAACTCTGGAACTTGACTAGCACCATAAACATAACTTCCATAGCTTCCAGAAGTACTAGAACTAATTTTCCCTTCTAAAAAAACTCTTGCATTATCTAAAGTTAATGGCGACGGAATTCCATAATTATTTTGCGCCGTCACTTCAGTCTGCGTTTTTTCACCTTTACTCTCCATTCCGACAGATTGCCCGGGCTGCATCGTCCCACTTAAAGATGGAGCAGGCGGACCAACAACCAATTTGCTGCTATATCTTCTCAATTCATACTCTGCAAGAACTAAGCGCCGTCTTTCAATAGCATCATTAGTCATATTCCACAGTTTAGAAGCATTCGTATAATTTATCCCATCAATACTAATCTCAAATCTCCCCGCATTAAGTGCATAACTTCTGCCCCCTAACGTAAATCCATATCTTCCATCTGCTAAAACAACAGGAGCAGCGCCATCAAGCATCTCATACTTAATCGCAGCTCCTTGCAGTTTATCTTCAAGATTTGGAATTTCTCCATTAGTTAATTGACTAAATCCTTGAACTCCTCCTGTAACAAACCCATTAACAAACCTTCCTATGCCAACAAGAGTTCCATCCTTCTTTTGATATAACAGCCCAAATTCTGCGTCGCCATCAAATTTAGACAAGTAGAACTTATCATTCGAATAAGCCTGAGTCGTTAATTCAAAATAAATAGTATTTTCCTGTTTATTATTTGGCTGGGCTTCCTGCCCAAATAAAAATTCCACGGGCTTTCCAGATGAAGCTCCAGTCCCACTATTAATTCCATTGTTAGACGGTTGCGCCACGCCTTGCCCAGGCGTCGGCAGCTGCGGCGCAGGCCTTGAAGCATCCTCAACCGCCTTCAACTTCATAGCTACTTCAGCATTAACCTGTCCTCTAAGCAATATCAACTGTGCCTTGTCTCTGCTCAACACTACTTTAATAACATCAAAGTCAATCCTGTTCATCATATCCTGTGCTTTTCCAATTATTGTGCTGGCGCTTTCCTTCTTCAAATCCTCAAACGCCAGCTTCAAACTCTGAATCTCAACGGCACTCTGCTCATTGTTGAACAACTCTCCGCTATTAATTAAATAATTATCTACTTGGTTTTGCAGCACTTGCAACGTCTCATTTCTCGCTCCAACATTTCCATTTGTTAACGCATTATCCACGCTTCTCTTGTCCAGCCAGCATCCGACTTTTGTATCCCCGCAGTTTCCAACATTTACAAATCTCGTCGGATCAGTTCCCTTTCCAGGATTGTCTGTTGAGCATATTCTGACTACGCCTCTGTTATATACATCAGGCGAAACAAAGCTCTCAACTCCTGCCTGAATATTCGGATTGAGAAGCGCACCTGGATTGTTGCTTCCTGAAACGCAATCTTTCTCTGAATTAATATTTGTATTCTGCAGTTCTCCCTTCACCCAGCTGTCTCGGATATAATTTATCGCAAAATCAGTCGATACTTGCCCAAAGCCGCACTCTTCCTGTGCATTTATCCTCACACAAAGTTGTTTATAACTCTGAGGCGCTGTAAAGTCCTTCGTGTTAGATGCATACTGCCCTCTGGCAACAAATCCAGTGTCCACCGTAACAAAAGGATTTGTCGCATAAAATGAACTCTCAGGAGCACCTTTCAAATAAACGCTGAATTGCACGCCAGCATCGTTGCCTGCAAATATATGATAAAACACTTTGTATTGCGAAGTCGCTGGAACAGTCACTGTTGAAAATGTTTTTTCATCAAACCACGCGTAAAACTGCGGCGGCGAATCCGGTTCAACAAGAGATTGGAACGCAGAAGGTGCTTTTATAGACATGAAATTCTGGCAAAATGAAGTGCCAACTTCTGCAATGCTTCCAAGAGAGTAAGGATTGCTTCCGTACTGCCCGTTCGACCTCGCTCGAAATGCATTCATCGAGTTTACAGCATAATGATTCGTAAAATAATTTATCGAATTTTCCATGTTCTGCCAAGAAGACTGCACTGTCAAGTATTCACCGCCGCCCCTTACACCCTGGCCATAAGCAATCTCAATCAATTTAGGAATGATAACATTCACAAACGGTGCAATTTGTCCCCAGAAGAACTCGCACAAATAAATTGAGTGTATCTCATCGCAAATTCCAACCGTCTGCCCAGTATCAATGTTCTCCTGCAAACAATCTCTGTAATTTTTCATTATTGATGTCCAGGCATCTATACCCGCCTGGATTCCAGTCAAGCACACGGGCATTGCCACTCCCTCTCTTATATTTGGAAGGCACAGGAATATGCTTCCAACTAGTCCGCTTTGCGCTACATCTGCCACATTATAAGTCCCTCCAAGATTGCATCTTGATGGCGGACAAATCACCGGGTCGCAAACATTGAACAACAACAAGCAGTCTTTCGGCGACATAAAGTCCTGGCACTGCGTCCCTGGCTGTCCAGAGCTAGGCGCTCCAACTTCGCATCTCTCTCCATTTACTGTTATGACCTTGTTCGGATACTGCCTCGCTGCTTGCTCAATTGCGCTTGTCGCCTGCGATATTTTTGTCTTTGCATCGGCATCGCTCAATCCAGGGAAACTCCCAAGCGGCTGTCCAGTGTTTAAATTGATTTGCTGGCACAAATCATCTCCAAATCCCGATTCAAATTCAACTCTTCCATTGTCTCCAACATTGCACAACCAGAAGCTAGTTACTCTTCCCGACTTGTCAAACGCTCCTATTCCCCCAAACGCAGGCAATGTCTGCCGAGTTGCCGCATACCATCCATTTCTGTAATCAAACGGAATTACCGCAGGCATTCCTCTATAAGGCTCTGTCTCATAAAACCTGCACTTCCTATCAGTCGATATAATTTGATGACTATAGCTTACTCTATCAGCTCCCTTCAAGTTTCCAACTCCATACTTGCTCAAAAATTGCTTGACTTTTTCAGGCGCTAAGCTTTCATTCTTATCAACAAAATAAATCTCCTTGACTCCATAAATTCCCTGCCCGGAATCCAGCCCCACGAGCCCTAGTCTGTATGTTCCGCTTTCAAAATCTCCTGGGCTTTTTTCAGTTGCTGTTCCTCCAGAAACAACAGCCGTACTGACATAATTAACAACTTCTGTAAATCCGGTTTTGTTTTTTGTATCATCCGACATTCTCACAACATCCGCAACTCTCATCTGCTGATTGTCCGGATTCAAGTAAAACGGCTGGCCAAAACCGCTATCAGCGTCAGCTTTTGCCTTCTCCAAGTCTTGATAAGCGATTCTATTATCATTTATCTTTACAGCACTATCGCTTAAATACGAGTTGATATTTTTTAATTGCTCTCCGCTCGCACCTGAATTCTTAAGTTCAGCATTTACCATAATCGTCTTCAGCGCATCAGTCGAAACTGCTCCATTCTTCATATTTTCATCTGACAAAAGTTCATTTATCGTTATGCTGGTCGCCTGAATCTGCTTACCATCAGGCCCTGTCACAAAATATTTCTTTGAAAAGTTCGAAACATCAATCATCGTGTTCCCATAATCTGCTCTGGCCTGCGCTGCTAATGCAGTTCTCAATTTCTCCGCGTCGACGCTCTGCCCAAATATGTCAGTTGTAGTAGTGTATTTGCCCTGTATGGATTGTATCTTTTGATTAACTTTGTTTATTGCATTAACATTCTTGGAAACCTCGGCATCAATCTCTCCGGATTTAGCCAAATAGCACTGGTCAACTGTGGCGTAAGCTCCATCTCCAACAAGTTTGGCACATCTATTCCTCCATCCATTCTCCCCGTTCATAACTTGTTGTCTCGCAATTGTCTCTCCGCTTAATCCTGTCACAAAGTTCTTGAAAGTCAGCACAGCCGAAGTTGCAAAGCACGCCGTCTTAAGTCCCGAGACTACTGTGCCCATATTCTTTGAAATCTCCTCCCACTTCTTTATGCTCTTGTTCAAGTTCTCTATCTTCTCTCTGGCTTTCTCAGGAGATATCTTTATCGCCCTTTTTTCAATTCCAATTGTGACAGTTACATTTGTCAATGTCTGCGTTCCTTGCGAGGTTGGATAAAGCCTTATTTTGGCCATTGAGTTCACATTCGTTCTTATCAACTTTACTGCAGAGCCGCAAATAATTCTTTCAGGTTCAAACGTCCTCAAAATATAGCTATCGCCATAAGTCGGAATCACTCCGTTGGCATTTGCGCAATATGCAGTCACGAAAGCCTGCTGGGGGTCTACATTGTCAATGGAAATTTCTCCTCTGGTAAAAACTCCGTTGACTCCGCTGCTTACAAGTTGTATTCTCTGCGCCTTAACATTTAAAGTTTGACCTCTGCCATCTATTGAGAACTCTGCGCTTGACCTCTGCTTCGGGCTGTTAAACCCGATTAGCCTAATTACTTTTGTGCCTTCCTCAAATTCTACCGCTTGAGAAGCCTGTGATGTGTCAGCTCCACTAATTTGCTTCATCATATTTGAATAACTTTGATTTTGAACAGGATAATTATCAATTAATTTTTTCAATAGTCTGCTTTGCGTCTGTGCATCCCCGAATTTCTGTGCTAAATTCACGCCGCTCTCTAAAGCCAGCTGTCCATATTTAGTACCTGAATCTGAAACCTCTGAAGCATAGTCATCAGAAACGCTTTCAAAATTATTTATTGCATTTGTATAATAGGGCTTAGCCTGCGACAAATTTTGTTGGCTCCCTCCTTGCGCAACTGCATTCCTTATTCCCGTTATCTCCCCCATTTGTCTCCAAAGCTCCAAATACCACTCTGCATTTGACGTGTTTCCGCTTCCAACAAACTGTCCTCTGTAGTCAACTAAAACCCCAAGAGCTCCTGTAGTTGCATTTCTTTTCGACAAAATTCCGTTAAAATCATAAAGGTAACTTCCCTTCCTTCCATCTTGCAAAACCTCAAGATTTAGCTCATATCCAAACGATTGCCTAACTGGAACTACATTGACTCCTTGCACGCTCAGGTTCTGCCCATCGTAAAGCGCCCTTCCCAGAACTAACTCAAATGTTCTTCCAGGGCAATTTACTATTACTCTTCCAGACTGCCCGTCTGCAGCAACATCCAAATAATTCACATTGCACCTATTGTTCAAAAACTGTGAGCCCTGAATTACATCAAACACATCCGTCGATTTGTCATCGCTAACTTCTATCTTTGCAGTCTGGTCAGCTGAAATAATTCCGTCATAGGAGATTTGTAGTCCCGCCTGGCAGTAAAGGCCAGGCAAAAAGTTTGCTGGCGAAGTAGTTCCGCTCTGAACTCTTTGAGTAACAACTTTTTGATTTCCGTTGTAAATCGAGACAGTAGCATAATTATCTTGCGCATCCTCAAGCCTTACAAAATACCTTCCATTCCAGAAGCTTTGCTTGTGCTTATCATTATTCCAGTCACTATCAGACATCGGTTTCAGTAAAAATTCATTAGCACCAATTCCTAAAGAATTTCCAGAAATATAATTTATTCTAGCGCCTAGTGTCACATTCACAAAATCAGGGAGCTTTCTTTCATCAGGTTGTCTTTTAAGAACAACTACAATATAGCCCACATTATTCGCCAGCGGAGCGCCAAGCAATGTTTCTCCAGACCTTATCGCCGCCCTTGCCGGATGAAATCCCGCTCCGAGAACTTCTGGAGGATACTGCCCGCTGAAAGTCATGCTCTGTATAGAGTTAATATCAATCAATGGATTTATCTTGTACGAATCTATTTGGCAAAACACTGGCACGTTCTGCTCTGCCAGCAGGTCGCTTCTTACAACAACAGGCGAGCATCCTGCCGGAGGCACATTCAGTATCAAGTCTTGCCTCGCCAAGCAGGTTTCCGCATCTCCAAGAATCGGCCAGTAAGTCTGAACTCCGCTTCCAAGTCCTTCTCCTATGGGAGTAGAATAATAGCTCTGCAACGTCGGCTGCGGTTGAGTGTTCACATATCCCGCATACGTGCCTCCTCCCAAAAATCCATTGCTTCCATAACTGCTTGAATATGGAGAATAATAACTTGGATTACTTGCATAATAAGGATTGTATTGCGAGTTGTACCCCTGCTGAGCCGCGCCGGGAGGATAATAACCAGCAGGATTATACCCTTGGGGATACTGATAGTTATAATTGGGTGTTTGTGGGTAGTTCTGTTGATAAAGAGGTGGCGGTTGGCTAATCTGCGCAGCAACAAAAACTCCTCCAGCTGCAAAAAATAAAATTCCGATTAATGCGATAATTAATTTATCTCTCATTGAACGCTAATTCCAACCTCCTTGTTTCGAAACTCTCAAAATTTTTCTGCAGCTGCTCAATCGAGTTCGGCATCGGCAGCTCTTGGGTTTTTATCGTTAGTTTTTTTCTCTGAAGCTGGCTCTCAAGAATATAAGTATTCAAGCTCCCTCCTCCAATTAGTGCGCTGTCAATCTTGCTTTCAGGGGTCGTTATGTCGAAACATTTCTCTTCCGTTCCTCCGAATAATCCTAATAGCCCCGATTTTGGCACATCCACGCATTCAAGCTTCGTCGAAGCCGGAATAACTACAGAAGAATTGCCAAACGCATATGCCTTTACTTCATAACTTCCTTCTGACAGTTTAACCTTGTCCTCTCCAGGCAAGCTTACAGCCCTGGTCTTTCCATCCTCTCTTGTGAATGTAACAATCGCGCTTCCTCTAAGCGCTCTGCCAGAAATTTCCATTTCAACTTGAACTTCGTACTCCCTTTCAAGCAAGACATCTGCATTAACCTCTTTGTTTGTAGACATCAGCTGCTTCTTTTCCGCATATCCTCCGGCACTAGCAATTAAATACCCATTTACGCAAACAGGTGCAAATCCCCTGTACGTTCCGCTCCTGCTCTGTCCAAGCAAACATCTTTGATTAAAGCATTCATAGCTCAAATTCGCATCTACCTTTTGTAAATTGACATCATAAATATCAACTTGTATTTCCTGTTGTTTGTAAGCGCACAGGTTTCCAGTTTCATTTCCCTCATCAAATGTGTTGGTTACTTGCGCCTTTCTTGGAACAGTCTTGTCAATCGCAACAACCACTGGAAACTGAAAAACCTCGTTCGTATCATAAATTTGCACCATCGCAGGAAAACTCAAATCATACACAAAATGATACGGCACATAGCAGAACCCCATTACACCAAGCCCTTCCTGCGTTCCAACGGGTTCCGCAATCATCGTTGACTCATCCACCCCCTCGCCATAAACCTCCATTTTTGTCGGCCAATTTCTGGAATACATTACATTTACAGCCTCATCGCTTGTCTGATCGACAACAAAATATTTTGAATCTTTATTCTTTAAAGTGTAATAATTACCTGAGAATTTTATCATTGCAAAATTATTCTCCAGAGCCTCCCTTACCTCGCTAATAATTCTTTGGGTGCTCCATATTTTTGGCCCGCACTGTATTTCCACTCCATCAACAGGTGCGTAAAGATACAATACATCCAACGCATATTTTTCAAAGAAAGCGTCTTGCTTTTGCTTTGCGTATATATTTTTCGCAATAGTGTAAAATTTCCCAATTTTGCTCTCCACAGTTACGCTATGCGTATTCTTACTTGCAAAAACTCCATTTTTTCCTACTGTGAGAGGGGAATTGACATCAACGCTCACCTGAGTATCATCAATCATGATATTTACTTCTGGCTCAACATAACTAATGTTATACCCCAATGCAATAAATTCTCTAAAGTCGCACGCAGCCATGTTTTCTTCCACAAAATCAGAAATTCCATTTTGAATATCTGTTTTGCTCGGCACCTGCTCCTTTATTAAACCATTTCCTGCAACATAATACCAATACTTTACAGGTGTTCCTAGAAAGTTTAATTGTGAAGAGAAAGGTGCATATTCACTTCCAGGAATATAAGTTCCTGGATTAACCCAGCCACCTTGCATTCCAGCTAAACTAATTGCTGCCTTAGTTTGTTCCTTGATGCAGTTATCATAATAAGCAAACACCTGCTGAATCTCTGGAGAAATCTCTTCAGTTTTAGGCTGCCTCAATGCAAATAAATAAACCAGAATCGCGCCCACTATTACAATCGCGACAATAACAAATATTGCGGCTTGCCCTCTTTTTTTGGGCGCGATTCGGTTAACATTTCTGAAATTTTCACTCATTTTTCTTCTCCTTTCCGACTTTTTTCTCAATAAGCTCCATAATCTCGCTGTTAATGTCTTTCTTCAGGCTCTCTTTGAATTTCTCCCAAAGTTTCTCATTCTCAATCAGAAGCAGGTATTTTTTCACCATCATTAAAGAAAATTTTAATATATAAACCTTGCTTATTAAATTACTTACTTACTAAGTTAGTTAGCTGAATCTCTCTTTTTCCAATTTTAAATTGAATCTTCTTATCTCTGATTTCTTATAGATGAATAATAAAATTATAGCAAGGCCTTCTTGAAACTTATTTATCCATATTGCTTATTTTTAACATTGGAGATTTGACTTGTTTATCATGGATTGATTATCTATCTTTTAAGCTGTATTCATGTAAAAAAGAAAGGTCTTGCTTATACATTCAAGTTTTTCGTGTTGATAGAATAAATTTTTTCCTTGATTCTGCTGAAGAAAAGGCGCGCAGCCTGGCTGCATTTTTCAACAACATAACACTAAGTTAAAGCAGAACTGTCTTATTTGAAAAAAAGGCCTTAATCAGGGAGTTTAAAAAAAATTAAGGAAATTTCCAAAAGTGAATATCAAAGAATTTTGGAGGAAAGTTTAAACATGCACAAATAATCCAAATGGCCCCACCCAGAATTGAACTGGGGACTCACCCACGTCAAGGGTACGTCTTAACCACTAGACTATGAGGCCTCTCTTGATTAGCAAACTTAGAAGGCTATAAAAATCTTTTTGATAATATTTTTAGACCTTTTTTTGTAAATAATATGTATTAAATTCAAGATGCCAACAAGTATGAAATAACTAAGGATTTTTCACGCGCTCAAATAATAAACAATCGTCGGAATCAACAAACACCCCATTAAATTAATCCTTCTCGCCCCCGAAAGAATGCAAAACACGCCCAATGCAGAAGCTGTCAAAAGCAGAATTAGCCCGACAAAATTGCTCAATATCAGGTTAACAACAAATAAGACCCCGATTACGACAACAGAAACTTTCCTATAATCCAGCTTAGAAATTTTATTTGCAAAAAACTTCCCCATCATTATTCCGGCAAAAAATGCGCTAACTGCGGATAAAAAAACAAATAATAAAACCAATACCAAATCGCTCAAAGTAAACTCCTTCAATATCTTGCCTACAGCAACAGCAACTCCGGTCCTGCCTTTTGAAATCGAAAACAGAGTGACAAACGACAGCGACATCACCATTACATTTATCATTCCAACCAAAAACAAAAAGCTCTTCTCATTTTTCTCGCTCTTCCCTGAAATCTCGCTCACCACAACCGCCGCCTGTCCGCTTCCAATCGCCGGAAGAAATGAAAAGAACGGTGCAACAAGCCCTCCTGCCAAGAAACTTTTCAAAAACCCTCTGTCGGGCCTAATTTTCCAAAAACTTATGACTCTTTGTTCTGGAATTTTAACTTTGTCTTTCATGCTCACTAACAATGATGAAATTCCAAACAAGCCAGTCAATAGAGGCATCAGCGGCTCTTTTACAGGTAAATTAAATGTCAATAGACCCAAAACTCCGGCAGAAATAAACACAAGCAACGCAACATGAAATCTTTCCTCCCTGAATATTAGAAAAAGTGAGACAAATATCAAAATAAACGGCAAAACCATCCTCGAGTACTCATAAGCAACTGGCAAAAAAATCACAAAAACAAAACTAAATAATAGCACAAATGGCAGCGCCGCAACGCAGCCATAAAGCGTCGCCACAACTGCCTCAAAACCCTTGCCTTTTTTCAAAAGTTCATGTCCTGGCAAAACAGCAAGAAAAGAATCTTCTTCAGGCGCACCCAGAAATATCGAAGGAATAAAATCAATAAATGTGTGCGTTATCGCCATCGCCACAATAAAGGCCACAAGCACTATCGGCGCAATTCCCTCTAAATATCCCCTGCCTATCAAAGCTAAAAGCCCAGCCGCAACAAGGTTAATATGTATTCCTGGAAAAACGCCGCTAAAACACCCTATGGTGACCCCGAGCAATAAAGCAATGATTAATTCAATAATCATCGTATGCTCCGATGTCAGTTTTTCCGACGATAAACTAACTCTATTTTTCTAAAACTATGAAGTGGTGCTTCTATATAAACTTTGCTGATTTTTTGATTTTTCATTGCTAATTTTGGTTGCCCAATAGGTTATTTTCCTTTTTATTCCAATAATCCACATCCCCCGTCGGAAAGCTCTTAATTTTATTTGCATTCCCGAACTATTTTACATGTTTTTTATGATGTTTTGATACTTTGGGTTGTTTTTTGTGGGTTTTTATGTTTTAATTTTGAATTTTTATTCAAATTTTCTATTCCTTCTTTGCTTATCTTATACATAAAAAGTTCTGGAAAATCCATAATTAGGGCTTGGACTTCTCCTATAAAATCTTCATATTTTGTTTTCTTATTTTGAGGATGGATACTATCTACAATCTCATAAAAGGAGACAGGTTCTTCTTTCGTAGATAAAAATTTTAGAATATCCCTCAAGATTTTTTCATCTATTTCTACATCAGGCAGGATTCCCTGAGTTTTCATGAATCTATTTAGTCCTTTGGTGTTGATTGATATTTTTGTCTCTCTCCCTTGTTTTTTCTTTCCTGCCTCATCTTTTATTTGTTGCCTTGTTATAATTCCTACTTCTTCCAAGACTTTTAGATGCTGGTATAGAAGACCGTAACTACTTAGTTTAAGAGTTTCTTTTATTTGACTTGCGTTTAGAGATTTGTTTTCAATCAAGTTTAATATTTCTCTTCGGGTTTTGTTCCCCATAATAAAATTATAATCCTTTTCTCTTACCATTTAGAATTTAAGAGAAAAGAGTATTTAAATTTATCTTAAAATAAGAGATAATATCTGAAAGGCGTATCTTCTCTCTTAAAATAAGATAAAAGGAAAGATTTAAATACTTGCCTTATCTCTTAAAATAAGAGAAAATGAGCTACAAAAAATTATCTGCCGACTTTAATGAAGAGGAATTTAACTTAGTTAAAGAGGCGTCTGAAAAGGTGCAAAGAAGTATTGCCAACTTTGTTAGACTGGCTTGTCAGGAAAAGGCAAAAGAAATCATTTCAAACTCAAAAAGATTAGAGGTGAAAAATGATGGAAGATAATCAAATGCAATTTCCTCAAGAGAAAGAGCTAAGGGAAGTTCGTTGTAGGCTCACAAAGACTCAAAGACAGAGACTTGATTTTCTTGCAGAACAAGCAGGAAAGACCCTGAGTGAATATATCCGCTCCCGAATTTTTGAAGCTCCTACTGTGGAAATAAAACTCAATAAAATTTTGGAAATAATTGGAAATGAATCAAATGGAAAAAATGGAACAAGAACAAGAATGGAAAAAACACATAAATAAAACCCTCAAGGTTATTTATGATGATGGTGGGCAATATCCCTCAAAGAAAACAGGAGTTTTAGATGGATATACTTCCACTCACATTTTTCTGAAGATAAATTCACATATTGAAGCAATCCTTCTATTGAAGATTTTAAGGATTGAGATTTTAGGAGGATTAAATAATGGATAAAGAGAATTGGCTTTCTTATCTCTTTTATGATTTAGGAGGGCAGAATTGTGATTTTGAACTTCAAATCTTAGAAAAAGATGGGAAGAAGAGCAAAAGAAAGAAATATTCTGAGGTTTGTTTTGATTCTGAAAATGGATGGAATAAATGGTTTTTATCAAAGGTCAATCAAAGGCAGATACTTCCTTTTGAAATTGTCCTTGATTTTGAAGACAAAGAAAGATTACCTTTAACTGTTAAAGAGCTTAAAGAATTAAAGATTATTTTCTATGTTTTCAGCACGGGTTCAAGAGGCTACCATGTCCATACTTTCTATAATAAGAATCTTTCACAAGAAGAGAAACTAAAGGTGATAAAGCATTTTCTTGCAGATACTCAACTGGCTTCTAATAGACACATGATTGCTCTTGAGTTTGCACCTCACTGGAAAAGTGGAAAGGTGAAGGAGTTGATTCAATATGAAAATTGAAAAGAATAATGTTGATGCTATATTGAAAAAGGCTGATGAGCCTCCAGCCGAAGTAATGGAAGTTTTAACTAATCCTAATCTGTTTAAGGAGATAACTGAAAACGAGTTTGATAAAAAAATAGTTGGAGAGGTTGAAACAAGGAAAGTAATCTTCTTGTGTTCAAATGGACGACTTATAGAAAATGCTCAAATTGCTTCATATAATCTTTTGATAAATGATGATGCAGGTATTGGAAAAGATTATGTTGCGGGAGCAGTTTTAGATATTTTGCCAAAAGAAGTTTATGTCCATAAAACAAGAATTAGCCCTACGGTTTTTACTTACTGGCACAATTCTACTTATGAGCCCGACTGGACTTGGGATGGTAAGGTTTTCTATCCTGAAGATATTTCTGAGTCTGTGTTGAACTCGGATGTCTTTAAAGTAATGTGCTCTAAAGGAAGCTCTGCAACAATTACAATTAAACAGAGAGCAATAGATATAGAAATAAATGGAAAACCTGTTATGATAACAACTACTGCAAGCTCAACGCCAAATCTTGAATTATCCCGAAGGTTTGTTATTTTAAATTTAGATAGCTCCGAAGACCAGACAAAGGCAATAATGAAAAGGCATTCTGAATTTAAGAAAAGAGGAATCGTGCCAGAGTATGACAATAAATATACTAACTCAATGAGATTTTTGAAGAGAGTTAAGGTAAAGATTCCCTTTGCAGATTCTATAGACCCCCATTTTCCTACTAAGAATATTATTATGAGAACGCATTATCCCAGATACCTTGACTTTATTTCTGCAAGTGCAGGTTTTCATCAATATCAGAGAAAAAGGGATAAGGAGGGTTATGTATTGGCAAATGGGCAGGATTATGATATTGCGAGAGAATGTTTTTTGAAGTTATGTTCAAATAAATATATGATTCCTCTTACAATCAATCAAAAAAAGATTTTAGAAATATTTGAAAAAGAACCAAATCTTTTAGGGTCAGTTTCTCAACTGCATTCTTCAAAGATGAATTTTGTTTCTTTGCCTGCTCTTCAAACAAATCTCGGAATATTAGTTAAGTATGGAATTTTACAAACAGAAACTGATACAGATAGTTGGAATAGGGATATTGAGGTTTATTCCTTGTCAAAAGCATATAATCCTAATGAACGATTAGAAATTCCAACATTTGAAGAATTATGCAAGAAAAGTTTAGTATCTTTAGAAGGTTATCCAGCTTTAGAACCTTTAATACCTTTAACACCAATAAAAGAAAGAGATACTAAAGGTAGTGAAGACATTAAAACAAAAAAGAGCCTAAAAGAAATAATGCCCGAAGTTATGATTGACTTCACTAAATCTAAAATAGCAGAGGTTCTTAAAAATGGATAAAGAATATTTTATTGATGTCCTCCAGTCTGCTTTATTCTATTATTGGGATGGATTAACTTTTGAGAAGATTAAGGCTCTCACTAACTATGAGGATAGGGTTATAATGGCAGGAATAGAACTTGCTAATTATTTGAAAGGAATAGAAATAAAGAAGATTGTTTGAATTGCACAAAAAAGTTCAGCCCTCTGCATTACATAATTATCATATCATAAAAAGTCATTGAGAATTTTATTTTTTATTTTAAGTCAATAACATTGCTTATATTCTTAATCATCTGAAAATTGCAGGTGCACCTACTGGTAGATGAGAAGTGAGAAAAATATTTTTTATTTTAAAGTGATTAACGACTGCTCCTTCTTTTGGGATTATGACGACTATAAACTATTATAATAGGAAAAGTAGCTGTGAAATAAGTGACCCCATATTTACAGTTATCAAAAATAGTTCTCTAAACATTTGACCCCCTATGGCTTTGCCGAATGTAAAAGTGAGGAGTTTATTTATCATACCTTATCTTCTGTTGAGGGGTTTGATAATTCTGGCTCTTGTTCTTTCTTCATCTGCTCATACTTCAGTAGCCATCTTCTAACAGTGTCTTTTGAAGTTCCGAGCTTATTAGCAATATCTATTAGGGTTAACCCTTCTTCCCTCATTCTTTGAGCTCTTTCCATATCCTTTATCTTTCCCTGCTCTTTGAACTCCTTCTCCCTTTGCTTTACATCTTGACTTGAATTGTTGCCTATTCTCTGCTCTCGTTCTTTTTTCTTTTGCTCATGCCTTTTCCTTTCTTCCTCTTCTTCTCTTTTTGCTTTCTCTTTAAACTTAGCTTCTTCATCATTAAGTATTGATTTCATGGAGTTTATTGTTTCTGAATATTTATTCATTTTTTCAGGATAGTATTTTTTGAACATTTCTTCAAATTTATATTCAGGTTCTGCATGACACCAGCTTGGTGCAAAATAGTGCCACCAGTCTAAACCTTCTCTACCAATCTGAAGCCAAGAATTAGATGCGGGAGGATTTGCTAATTCTAATCTTCTTTCTCTATTATATCCTAAGACTTTACTTATTTTATCTATGTCATTTATGTTCAATTTTCCTAATAATGTAATGCTGTGAGAATCTCTGACTCCTTGCTCTGTGTCATTCCAACTTTGAGAAGAGAGTATAGAAGCAAATCCTCCTTGACCCTGTGAACGCATTGTGGATAAGGCTTCTTTAATAGCTTCGCTAAGAAATTTTTGATAGCCGATAGCTTTGTCTGGACATAATCTTCTAATTTCAGGAATTACTATACAAACTGGATGTTTTGCGTAATCTTTATTTTCTAAGATTTTATTCAAGACTACCAAAAGGACAAACTCTTTTATCTTCGGGTCTCTTAGATATTTTGTTGAGAAGAAATGAATGCTCTTATTGTCTGAAAGAATCTTTTTCATATCAAGAGTAAATTCACAATTCTCTTTAACTAAAAAATAATCTTTTTTGAATGCTTGAAATAAATTACTAATATCTTGCATACTCTTGGCTGTTCCAGAGCTTACAGAGAGATAGAAATTATTCTGAGATGGTGAAACTGAATCATCTTTTCTTTTTCCTTTGATTAATGTTTGTATGTCGTGGAGCAATTGATAGACTCCTCCCTCTTTTGAAAGATTCTGTGATGCTTGTAATAATATTCTAATTGTGTCTGAGTCTGCTTGAGTTTCTGCTAACATAGAAAAATCTCTTCTACCTAAACTCTTAATTGGTATTGTAAAAAAGTTATAATTCGGAATTGAGTTATTTGGGATATTAAATGTGAATGGATGATATAGTTTAACATCTACTTTTCTTGGACGCTTGCCCTCTTTTTTTAGTAAGGCTAAATGATACCTTTCTTCAGGTTCAAACATTGCGTAACAACCTTCTTCCTCGCCCTTCATTCCATCACCTAAGTAAATAACTATAAATCCTGCATTAAAATAAGCCTCAACTATTCCCTCTTCACAAAGAGATTTTCCATATCCTGTAGTTGCATAAATCCCCCATTGCTCTGGAGGAATCCTTTTAGTTTTATCGGTAAGAAATACTTTTAAACAACCGTTATGGTATCTTAAATCCATGTTAGTCTTCTACCTCCATAAACTGAACTGCCAGAGCATTAGGAGTCCATAAATCTCCTTCATCATATCCAAGCTCTTCATTTTCTCTTGAAATTTCTTTAATTGCCTCACTTATTACTGCAAAATCATTTCTCATAAAATTCTTCAGTCTTGTGTATGCTTTAACATTAATCTCGCCTTCAATTTGAGACTCCACAATTCTTTTCCATAAATGGTTTTTACAATGAATGTTAGGGTCTTCTTTTCCAAGTATCACTATAGCAAGATTATAACATTTGTAAAAATGCCAGATTGACCTTAGCTCATAATTACGAAAATCAAATTCTTCGTGAAGACTCATAATCTTAATGAGCAGTTGTTGAATGACTCTCAATTTTCTCCTCCTGAAGATTCAGTGTTTAGTGGCTGAGGTGTTTTATTCCCCGATTCTAATTTTTTAAGTCCAGAGTGTTCTAAGACTTTCCATGCTTCGCTCGGAATTGTTTGTTTTTGTAATGGGCTATTTCTTATCAGAAAAATTGCTAAGGTGTAAATATCTTCTTTTATAAAAGAAATCCTTTTTGAATATCCCATAAACTCTTCTACATCTTTATCATTTATCTTTGAAAAATCTTTTTTCTCTATTTTATCATAAAATCCTTTTGCTCTTGTTAAACGAATATCAAATATCCTAAAATCTCTTTTAACATCCTCCCAATTTTCAGCGATTTCTTTACATCTTTTGCTATTTGGACTATTGTCATTTCTCAACATTTCTATAACTCTTTCCTCTCCGAAGTCTTGGATTCCCAAATCAACAAATTCTTTTAAGAAGTATAAATCATTTCCAAATATAGAACTTCCAAAAGCTCCCAGCTTTCTAAGATATAGCTGATAAATGCTTGGGGGAGAAGAAATTAGATTCTTTGACATTTTTCAAAAACCTCCTTAGTGATTATTGCTTGATGCTTTCCTTCAATCCACTCATTTCTATATTTGTTAAACCCAATATAAGTTTTGTTCTGTAGAATATTTTTTACTGTTTGAAAAGAGATTTTTGTTTCTTTAGCAATATCTTTTATTTCTTTTCCTTGAAGCCTTAGTTCAAAAATTCTTTTTATCAGCTCAGCTTTCTTTTTGTCAATAATAAAATATTTTTCTTTGCTGTCAATTTTATATCCTGTTGGGGGTCTGTTCAAGGCAATCTTTTCTTTTAATCTTGTTTGATGCTCAATTTCTGTTTGTTTTCTAAAGAAATCTCTTTGATATTCGTTCATCACTCCAGTAATTTGTCTTATGGTTTTATCCTCTGTTCCGTCTGCTGAAATAAATTTAATACCTAATTTTTCCATTTCATCAATAAGAGTTTCTTGGTCTTTGATTTTTCTGCTTAATCTGCTAAAATTCATAATATAAACTGCTGAAAATTTGTCTTGTCTTGCATCTTCAATTAATCTCCTTAATTGAGGTCTGTTAAGAGAGCCTCCGCTTTTATTGATGTCTTGATAAACTTCTATAACTTCGTCACCTTTTTCTTTTGCTCTTTCTCTACATACCTTCTCTTGAGTTTTTATTGAATCTCTTGGATTTTTCACATCATCAACAGAAACACGGCAATATATGCAAGATTTCATTTTCTTCTCTCCTCCCAAAACCAGTAACGATAGAGTCTAAAATTTTGTATGAATTTTGCCTTTAGTCCTTCTGGGGAGTCTGTTATCATAACACTTGCAGTTTTTACAGGGCTAACTCCAAATTGATTTTTTCTTTTACAAAACATCATCAAATAGAAATATCCTGTTGTTCCTAATGTGTCAAGAGCAAGGTCTTCAATCTCTCTCTTGTTTGATAACTTTATTGGCAAGACATCTACTCTAATAGATTTTTTAAAAACGGTTTTTCTAATAATCGCTCTTAGATGTGGTGGGAATCTTTTATAGGCATCTTTACTCATTGGTTCTATTGACCACCACCATATCTTTACAGGGTCGCTTCTATTTCTCTTTGGAAAGTAAGGTTGAAATTTTCCTCTTTTATATCTATACTTATATTTTCTATCTTTTCTTGCCTTTCTCTTTTTTGTATCTCTTGCTCCCTTAGTTCTCATAGACTAAAAAGAGGAGACTTATTTTTAACGCTTGTAGCTCAAATGTAGCCTAATAGGGCTAAGAATTTATTCGCACTTATTTTCAGTTCTATACCGTGTTACTGTCCTTGTTTTTGTAACTTCTTTGTATTTTGTAACATCTCTACAAACTTGCTTTGTAGGTTCATTACTAATGACATAACTACAAGTGTATTGGGTGTCATATAACTCTTTTGAAGTAATTTCTCCTTGACCGATAGCAGTTCCAGATGAGTGCGGGTCAAGTCCACGAGACTGAGAAGCTGTTGCTTCTACATTACTTGAGCCTGATTTAAAGAAATTGAAATTAACCTGCCAAATTCCTCTTTCGTCATCAAGGTTGTTAATACCTAAAGAACAAGTTATGGTTCTATCTGTGCAATAAGTAATTTTGCTTGTGCAAAAACCAAGAACATATTTTTGGCATTCTTCTACCTGTTGGTTACATACAGAGGAAACCAAATCAAAACTGCCTCTGCTGTATACTAAGACCTTAGCATCACAAACAGTATCTGTATAAGGAACGGTTTCTTGATATTCTTCAAGATAATCGTATGGAACTTGAACATCCTTGCATGTTTGTTTTACTTCTTGATTTTGTCCAGCTTCGGAATTGGTATTTATAACATTGCCAGTCATTGAACTGCTATTTAGAAAAGCAATTAACAAAACTATTACAACTACAGCGATTATCCCTACTAAGATATAAATTCCTTTAGAACTCTTTTTGACAGGGGAGATTTCCTTATTATTTTCTGTTTTCTTAGCCATTTTGTCAAAGCTGTCTTAATTATATGGTAACAATATGGTAAATACCCCTATATAAGCTTTTCGTCATTTTAAGGTATGGATAAGGAAATAAATTGGCAAGATGTAAGTTTTATAATTTCAAGCGAATATAGGAAAAAGGTTTTAGAGAAGTTAGTTTTTCCTCAAACCCCTTCTAAATTAAGCAAAGAAATAAACATTAACATTGCACATATCAGTAGAGCATTGGCAGAATTAGAAGCAAAGAAATTTGTTGAATGTTTAACTCCCGATGCTAATAAGGGTAAGTTATATGTTATAACCCCTTACGGAAAGAAAATATTATCAAAAGTTTCTACACTTTGATTTACTACTTAAAGCGAACATCTTTTTTGCAGATAGCTTTATAATTATCAATAATATGGTAATTATATGGAAAAGACAAGTGCAAGAATATCTTTAATTTTTGTAATTCTATTCATTATTTTATCCGTTATATTCTTAATTTTGCCTTGCAGGATTGTTCAATTTGCAGGAGGATTTTTTGGTTCAGTATGTACAACAAATATTTTGTTTGTTTTGATAAATTTTCCAAGTGCTCTTTTACTTTACTTAGTAGTTCATACGGACGCAATCTATAAAAATATTGGACTTTCTATTATAGCAATTTTGCTTAATTCTTTGATTTATTTTTTGTTAGTCTATTTTATTGCTAAACTCTTTTCAAGGAAACAAAAATGAAGCTCTATAATCTCCTCCTTATGGTTTTTGGACTCATTGTTATTTTGAATGTTTCTTTTGTAAGTGCAAGTTTTGATACTACTGTGAATCTTGTTAAAGATAATAATGGAACATTTAGTAAATTGTCTGGAGAGAATTTGGTTTTATCTTATCAATTTAATACTGGAGAAAAAATAGTAAGGGATATTAGAAGTAGTCAACCTTCAACAATAGACCTGAATACTGAATTATTTTGTTTTGAAGGATGTAATCTCATTCCAAAGAGAGTTATTTATAGAACAGAGATTGAAAAGGATTCAAATTTAATATCGGAAATAGATAGTAAAAATGCTGATTTTAAGAAAAATAGTTTAATTAATATTTATTTAACAGAAAAGACAAGTGCCAAGCATGCTGAATTAAAGACACCTGAAGTTCCAAAAGAACTCATATTAAGTTCTACTGACAGATTTGTTTCTTGGACTGGTGAAATTGTAATTGATGACAATGCGAATTACTCTTTCTTTTTGAACATTACTGGGAGGGCTAAAGTTTTGATGAATAATAAGACAATGTTTGATAATATGGACTCAAATATTTCATATAACAATACCTTCAATTCTTTTTTAGAAAAGGGGAATTATACATTTTCAGTAGAATACTGGTCTAATGTTGATTCTAAACCAAATTTATTCTATTCAGTATACGGCAATGAATATCAATTAATGCCCGATGAAAAACTAAGATTTGTAGAAGGTTATGTTAAAGAGTATCAACCAAATAATAGGGCTATGAGAGCTTTTTCTGCCTCTTCATATCCAGAATCTTATGAAATAGATTATTCAACATATCCAACGGCAGTCATGGGTTATTACTCACTTAATTCTCAGAGAACTCCCGTCTTACTGATTCATGGATTGCATGGAAGCGATGGAATAGACACTGGAGACACTTCTACATGGGGTTATTGGAATAATATCCCTTCAAAGTTAGGAGATTATAACTATGATGTTTGGGAGCTTTATTATATCCCTGCAAATGCGAGCAATTTTATGACGGCAGGACTATTAAAGAATGAAATTAATATTGTTCTTAGTTATTATTCTGTTTCTAAGTTAGATGTTATCTCCCATAGTATGGGGGGGTTTGTTACTTTGGGATATATTGAAGGTCTTGGTAAGAGCTCTGGGGGAGCGTCTATTCCATACGATAATAACATCAGAAAATATGTTATTGTTGCTTCACCATTACATGGTTCTTTTTCAGCAAATAGAGTTTTAATGGACATTGCTCCAGCGAGTTATGGTTGTAACTGGCTTGCCAATCTGTTGGGCATAACTCCTGATGATGAATATGCTCAAGCATATCTTGACCTCGCTGTTGGAAGTGAGTTTACTTGGTTGTTGAATAAAAATTCATTAAGTAATCAAATAAGCTACTTAGCAATAACGGGTAATCAAGGGATTCCTTGCGTTCCTGATGAGACTAAAGAATCTAATTCTGGAGATTCTGGAGCAGGTAATGACGGGCTTGTTGCGGTTTCAAGTGCAAGTTTGCTTGATAAAAATATTCCACTGGTAATTTTAAACGATTATAACCACGCAAATGAGAAAGGGAATGATTTTACAGGTTTCTTCACTGTTGATGTTCACAAAGAAGTAGACATCATTGATGATTTTATTAGGGGAAATAGTGTTCAAGTAATAAAATCTAATTTGGATAGCGGAGATTTCTATATTGACCCTCAAAATTCCAGTAGTAATGTTTTTAGTAGGGGCAGTGTTGTCCTTAAAATTAATTCTAACCAGTCAGCTGGAGAAGTTAAACTAAAAAATAAAGTTAGCAACATTTATTATGGTCTTACAAAATTCAAAGATTCAAGACATAATTCTGAAACAAATAATTGGTTTTATTTTAGCGATAATAATCTTAGTATGTATTACCCCACTCAAGATTATAACAATCAGAAATATGGTTTAACTTTTCCTAAGGGAAATTATGAGATATACATAAATGGAGAAAAAAATCCTTCTGAGATAGAAATTAAAGGAGCACAAACAACTATGAAAGAAATAAGTTGGAGTCCTGTAAATTCTACCATACCAATCAACAAGACAAATTTTACTTCTTCTATTAAGACCTCTTCTTGTGGTGGAATGTGTATCAGATATAACTATACAATTAACTTGCCTACTGATTTACCTGAAGGCATAAGGTATGACCCTCAATTTTCTCAAACTTCAAATGATGTCAGGATTTTAGATTTAGATAATAAAACTCTTGAGCTAAAAACCCCTGATGTTTGTAATGACCCAGGAAATATAGTCCCTACTTGTTCACAAACAAATGAATTTAAGGAGATAGTATACAATGGTTTCAATTTAAACAAAGGAAGTTGCACAACTACCTCTTCGGGGACTAAGATTTGTTGGAGCAGTGGAGCATTAGTGAGTCTTGAAACAAAGAATGCTATTTGTGACCAGCTCTTGCAGAATACTACTAAATCTTCTTGGTTAAATATAAGTTGCTTAATCAACGATAAACTTAATCAAAGTCGGGATTGGATTCAATATGATTCTAATAATTGTGGTTTAATACAAAATCAGTCTTTTATTGAATACCAAACAAGTGAAACTTGCAATTTTTGTAATCCTCAAATTGTTAACACCACTATGAGCACATGGCAGAATCAAACCTCTTGCTTAGTTGGAGATTATTACATTCAAAATAGAAGTAAAACCGGGTATGATTCTAATTATAGCACCTGTTTTACAGTCACTAATTTGTCTTCTGACCTTTGGAATAATGGATTAAATAAAACCTATTGGGAATTTAGAAATCAGACTTGCGATTTCTGTAAGCCCCAGATGGCGAATACCTCTTGGAGCAACTGGTTGAATATTTCTTGCTTACAAAATAATTTTATGAATCAATCAAGGTTCTTAGTTCAATCAGACTTTAATAACTGCGGGGAGATTCCAAATAAGACAGTTTATGAATATCGTGCAGTAGAATCTTGCTCAGTAGTAAATCCTTCTTTAGTCTTGATTAATCCCGATTCAGGAATATACAATGAAAGAAGTGTTATGTTTAATCTTAGCTCTCAAGATAAATTCGTTAAATTGGTTTATTCAGATAATGGGGGAAGAGAATCCTCATTATGCACTAATTGTAATAAGTATGCACAAAAGAAAACATTAGGTGATGGAAATCATGTATTATTCTTTAGGGGAATATTACCAAGCGGAAAGAATGTAACTAATCAAACCGAATTATTTATAGACAGCAAAGACCCTCAAATATCTACAACAAAACCTCAAAGTAGAGGCTATACTAATGGGAGCGACTTTTACATTAAATACACCGAAGATAATTGTGTAGTTTTGAATCTGACAATTAGAAGTAATCAGAGCACTATTGTAAACTCAAACAAATGTTCTAATGGTAGAAATGTTGAGAAATTTATCTCTCAGGACATAAGTTCATTTGACGGTAAAGAAGTAGAATATCAATTCACAATTATAGATGTTGCAGGAAATAAAGACGAATCAAGACCAACAAGGATTAGGGTTGATACAACTTCGCCTCAAGTTCTTCAATTTACTAATTGGACAATCGGAAACTATGCTTATTTCAATATGACTATTAATGAATTAAACTTCAATAAAGTTGAGTATTATGACAATTCTGACTCAAGACCGAGATGGAACTCAATGTGCACAAGTCTGAAAAACGGAAACTGTTACAAGAAGATTTATTTCAGAGATGGAAATCATAATTTGAATATTAGAATTACCGATGACGCAGGAAATGCTGTTTTCAGAAATGTGGTCTTTACTGCGGTTTAATTCAGTAAATTGAATAATAATTCAATTTTCTCTGTTTTCAATCTCTTTTTCCTTTGGTTCTTCTGAGTCTTTATCTTCGCTAAGATAATCTTTTCTTACTTTTAACAATCTTAATGCTGTTTGAAAGTCTATTGCTGAAATCTCACCTTTGGCGAATCTTTCTTCAAGGATTTCTATAGGAGATTTCTCTCTTTGCTTTGCGATAGTTGGGATTTTGTAGTTGAGAGCATTGATAGGATTGTCTTGGAAAATCCTTGTTTTGATTGGCGTATTAAATGCAAAATCAATAGTTTCCCTCTTGGTTTTATCTGAAATCTTGGCATAAATTTGGGTAGTTGTAACTTGATTGTGCCCAAGCAAATCAGCGACGGCATAGAGGTCTCTGGTTTTCTCATAAACATAAGTTGCATAGAAATGCCTGAAATGATGAAATCTTATTTTATAGACTGGACTGCTTTCTCTATGTAATGTTTTCTTTTTGTATTTCACAACATAATCTACTTCATCTAAATTTGCTCTCTTTCTTGCTTGTCTAAACCATTCGTGCAGTGTTTTTTTCATTAAATGCAAGTCTGGGCTTTTCATAGAAGGTAAAAACCATTTTCCACCTTGAATTATATCAAGCCACTTTTTTATTGGAGAAACTGCAATTTCTGGGATGGGCACGATTCTGTCTTTTCCATATCCACCATGCTTCTTTCTATTTGGGTCTTTGCTATCCTTTATTTTGAGAATCCTTCTCTCTAAGTCTATGTTTGTTATTTCAAGTTTACAAACTTCATTAACTCTTAATCCACACATCAAGGCAATAAAACAAGCGATAGAACATTTTGGTCTGTCTATAGATTCAAACAGCTTTACAAGTTGTTCTTTTCTTAGCATATCTGGCAGTTTGTTTTTATTTCCCATTTTATAAGCTCGCTACTATATTGTTTATTTCTTCCATCATTAGAAGCCCCGTATTGCTTTCTCTCTGTCTCTTTCTGTTTGAAGCTATCCAAAGAGCTTTCTTGTATGATAATCTCCCTTCCATGAGCTTGCTTTTGATGTCTGAAGGCACTCTACAGGTCAGCATCCACCTATAAGTTGTAGAAGGATTCAATTTATTTTTAAGAAGATAGTCATAGATTAATCTTTCAGCTTCGGTTAAATCTTGTTTCTTATCCCAATTTTCTGGATTGGTTCTTCTTCCATAATGTAATTTCCCCTCGTAATATCTTCTCATGTGAGAGAACATACCAATCAACTTATCATCCTCAATTTCAGGAAGAAGCACTTTGATGTCCGTTTTTATCTGATTAACCCTATCAAATATGTTAATCTTTTTTCCATTACTTCTTATCTGATAATTTATGTAGATGATACTCGGATTATTTTTATCTCTTCCCATATACATTTTCAGTTTTCCTATTTTAAATGATTTGTAGCGTAATGATTACGCTTTTTAGAAAAAGAGAGTTTTTATTGGAAAACTGGTGTCGTGTTTGCCGCTGAAACTTCCTAAAATGATGCCAACTATTAACGCTAAAGTCATTTCAACTAGCATCAATATAACAGTTTCAGTTAATTTTAAATAATTACTTCCCTCAAGTATAGTATGAAAAAAAGAGTGAAGCAGGCAAGTCGCGCAAAAGTAATCACTATCTGGATTCTCCTCGGTCTAATTGCCTTCTTCAGTATTTTGCTACTCTTCGGGCTTACCGCAAAAGTTCTTTTCAGCCCACTCATCTAAAAAAAACTAACTACAATATCTCCATAATAATTTTGTAACTACATTTTTTCTGATTTGATTTTTTTCTGTTATAATTTTTAAAAATATTTGATTTTTTCTTAATTGAAACACAGTTATAGTACTGATAATATTATTTTCTTTTTACCAAAAATAATTTTTTAATCATCTCAGATGCCCTCCAAACTGTGAGCCAATCGATAAATTGCTGTCGCTATTCTTAAAATACTCCTCTCTCGTTTCCCCAGCATATCCCCAAACTTTCTTAGCAGTTTCACCAGGCGCAGATTTCCTTCTCAGAGATAATGCAATCAAGAGAATCAAAACCAAGAAGTAAAAAGCAAGCATTACTCCCAAAGTTGAAGTCTTGTCTCTCAACATAGCAAAAATCGGGTTGAAAGCTCCCCCTCCAGCACTTTCATTCCTCAAGTCAATCGTAGAGTTATCCTCTGGAATTGGGCACGCCTCTACTTCATACGGCTTCCCTGTGCTTAAGTTGCACGCATTTAAGTCAAAGCAGGTTCTTCTCTTCAAGTTATTTTCATCACACGCTCCCCAATTAGTGCATCTCCAGTTGGGTTCACAAATTTGATTTAATGGTAACCCTCTCCCCCTTCCAGAGCCTCCGGCACCACCGCCTCCGCCTCCTCCACCGCAGGCAGCACACGGCCCTCCGCAGTCAACTCCACTCTCTCCCTGATTTTGGATTCCATCTGAACATGTTGCCGGCGCAAAAGAAGAAATTGAATAGCTGGTCCAATAGCTTACATTAAATACCACATTTGTCTCATTTAATGCGGTAAAGTTATAACAAATGTTTCCACACAAAACTCCATTTCGTAATATTACCAAATTATTCGCTCTATTTCCAATTCCATAAAGTGTAACATTCGCGCTCTTGTTCAGCCCTGCATTAAGGTCACTTCGCACCTCTGCAAAATTGTCCGATATATAAATATCTCTTGAAAAGTTCGTCCCGCTTCCATTCACCCGTTGCAAAAACTTTATCTCTCCGTATCTTGTGTCTCTTACACTAATTAACGAACCAGAGGAGCCGAATGTATAATTCATTATTCTAATATCCTCAAAAACATTACCATCTGCTCCAGAACTCTCAATTTTTAAATCAAAGTATGATCTGCTCGTATTTTGGATTTCTACACTTCTAAACAAATTATTTTTTGCAAAATCCAATAACAAAAGTGCACTGCCAACAGAGTCTTTTATTAGCCCGCCCCATATGAGGTTTCCTGATGAGTTTAGATAAATTCCATTGTTTAAGTTTCCTACCAAAATATTGTTCACCAAAGTGTTTCCATTCGAATTTTCCTGCAGCCTTATTCCATATTGCGAATTAAAGTTTGCTTTATTGTTAATAAAATTATTTGAATTGCTAAGATATATATCAAAACCCCTTGTATTATAGCTTACATTATTATCTGTGAAATTATTTCTTCCGCCTCCAGAGTCAGAGACAATTCCAGTAAAATAATTAGAGTATGCCAGGTTTTCCTCTACTTTGTTGTCTGAACTAAAAGATAAGTATATTCCGTCTTTGTTTCTCGACAGTTTGTTATTCTTAATATAATTTCTATTTGAGCTTTCAACTAATAATATTCCTGCAAGATTTTCTTCCAAACTGTTGTTGATTATCTTTGAGTCATTTGTCCCATACAGATAAATCCCGCTTGAATAATTATAAACTCGCAGATTTTTTATTGTTAAATTCTTTCTACCCTGTGCAATTATTCCTCTTGTATTTATAGCACCAGATCCATTAATAGAAAGACCATTTCCATCTATAGCAACATTGTCTGCATTTATAATTAAACATATTCCAGTTGAAAAAAGATTGTTAATCAATTTATAATTTCCCTCTAAAGAAATTGTTCCGCAATCAGAAATTTCTTCATTAAACACGATAGGAAATTCATACGGGCCAATATCATATATTCTTTCATCAACTCCATCCTCACCAACACCCAAAATATCATAAGGCCTTAAGTTTTTATTAATATCAAAACTTAAATTTCTAATTTTAATCCCTCGGTCAATAGCCGCTCCATTTATTTTATGAGTCAGATTTCCTGCTGCGAAATCAGCGAAAACCTCTCCAGAAGTTGATATAAATGATTCATTGTCATTTCCAATATTTGTCCATGCGTTTTTCCATAAGCCAAAGTTTGAATAATCAGTATAAACCTCCCCATTTTTTACCGACCAGTTAAAACAATTTATGTAAATGTTGTTGTTAAAACTCGAACCGCCGGAAGCTCTTATGCACGGACCAGTTTCAAATTCAGGCAATGCAGTATTAACAATGATATTATTTCTGAATTCACTTCCGGGAATAAGGTTAATAATGGGGATAATTGGATATTGTGTCCAAAGCGGACTTCCTGAAAATATATTATTATAAATTTTATTCAATCCCCCTCTGATTTCTAATGCCTCAAGTCGATAGCTCTCAACAATATTATTGAAAAATTCAGAGCTTCCTGAGGTGATTAATACCCCTCCTTTGATTATATTTCCTGAGTAATTAGAATTTCTCTGAATAGCAACAGCAACTTCAATATCTGGCATTTCCACAAAATTATTTGTAAATTGTGTGCCCCGTATTGTTGTTCCGTAAATTGCATGTTCAAGATAATTTCTGTTATAATTATATCCTCCAATCCAGGACTGCTTACTCGGGCAATACGCGACTAAATGTCCGGTTAATCCAGCATTACTGCTAGGAACAATTAGCTGCTTTGACCCAATCCTTCTAATAGTGTTATTTTCCGCTACAGTAGTGTTAGAACCATAATCTCCGATACCCATTGAAGTTTCTTCAATTAATGAATCGTAAATTTCAAATCCTGCCGGAAAACTTAGAAAAACCCCCTCCAACCCGTGCCTTAAATTAAGGTCAACAAATCTTACATTTGGATAACTAATTTGTATTTGGCCTCTTAGCCAATAAAACCTTTCATTATTTGGGTCAACGCTTTCAAGCAGCCTTACATACAATCTGCCATTAGAACAGTCCATATAGTACGCTTCAAAATTTTCTTTATCCCAATAAGAAGTAAGTTGTGTTTCAAACTCATTTAAATTCAGCCTTCTGCTTAAAAGCTGCTGACCTTCCCTCACTAAACCTGCAGGATAATTGCTTGAAGTATTCTCAGAAAGATTTTGTGCAACAAATGGTCCCAGCCCTGATTCTATTGACCAAACTTTATAACCTTCATTTCCGTCTTGAGAAGGAAAACTTTTTTCAAAAGTCCAAGAATCAGAGCCCCCTCCCACTCTTTCTCCCATTTCAATCACTCCTCTTTCTCCCGGATAACCTCTAACAGTTATTCTGGCTGTATTTTGTGAGTCATTAAGAAATCTAACAGTATGATTATATGCTTGTATTCCTCGTATAAAAATACTATCTCCTCCTCTTGCCTTAAAAGAGGCAGCATTAAGAGTGCATAAGGGCTTATCCTTTGTTCCAGAGTCAGCTGAATTATCATCGCAACTCGGATTTTGTTGTTCAACAACCCAAATTCTTGGGGTCAATAAATATTCTTCTCTACAGTCAGAAGAGCAATATCCCGGTGTCCCAGAAAAAGGGCTCTCCGTTCTAGGATTGCAAAATCCATCTCCGCAGCTCCCTTTACAGTCAGTCAGGCAGCTTTCGACGCTTTCACTTCCTTTGCAAAATCCATCTCCGCAAACATCAACGCTCGGTAAAGGAGGGGAATATGCAATTGACTCATATTTCACGCAAGCTGCCTGAAAAAGGCCCTCACAAACCCCTCCGCAATCTGTCCCTGCCTCATCTCCATCTTTGATTCCATTATGGCAACTGTCATAATTAGGCACAATTTTTTTGCTTCCGGATTTTACCAAGAAATAAACCGAAACCGCAGCTAACAACACGCAAATCACAACAAGAGCATACACCTTTTTTCTCATTAAACAAAAAGCCAAGCTCAATTTTTATACTTTGTTAACAATTAAATACCTGGAACTTCTATAAGCACTATGGTGATGCAACACAAATTGCTATGTTTTGCTGTCAGTGCTTCAGTGATTCTCTTTCCGGGATATAAAGTTTCATATAGAAATTCACTTCCAGAAAGTCCTTCTTCAATTCAAACTCAGCAAGTCTTTTATCAACCTGAAAGCCCCAATAACCAATTCCATCCAGCAAGATATATCACTAACGCCTATCGCCACAACATCCCGAAAAAAGTCGGCCGAGCAATCCGAAAAACAATAAACGATCTGGAGACTCTGGTCTATTCATTTAGGCATCCCAAAGATGCGCACTGGCAGTGGGGAGAATAGTTATTACTCCCGCCGAAAAAAACAAAAATCTTTTAAACACTAACATCCTAAAATCAATATGGTGTTTCAAGCTTCATCAGTTTTATTCGCAGGCAACTTCGGCCCTGAAGCACTCGCCATGTTTCTCGGTGGTCTTGCATTTTTGTTAGTCGGCCTAATAATTCTTTTAGTTATTCTAATAGTTGCAATCTACATCTATACCTCGCTCGCCTATATGGCAATCGCGCGCAAAGTCAAATACTCTCCTCCAGGAATTGCCTGGATACCAATTGTCGGCCCTCTAATTATCATCGCAAAAACAGCGAAAATGCACTGGTGGCCAATTCTATTATTAATCTTGATTCCAGTTCCATTCATAGGCTCTTTAGCTTTCGCAGCAGTGATGGTATTTTCAATCCTCTGGCTCTGGAAAACATACGAAAAAATGCGCCGCCCTGGATGGTGGTCTCTGTTCAATTTGATTCAGCCTGTAAACTTAGTCTTCCTGGGCATTGCTGCCTGGAGCAAGAAATAGTTTCTTATCTAAAATTTAAACCCGAAATAGACCAACATTTTCTTCTTAATACTTTTCCCGGTTCATAAATTCCTTTGCTCGCTCTTATGCAACTCATGTTGTATTCTCCAGAGCCATAACCTTCCAATAAATAATCAGAGTTCACGAAAAAAGCAATATCAGGAGCAGGGCTTTGGCTTACCCTGACTAAGCTTAATTCTGGTATCATAAGACCTTTGTCTCTAATTATAAAAAAATATTTTGGTCCAAAAAACAAGTTTGAAACATTGCTGCCATCGTGTTCTCTCAAGTATTCTTCCAATTCTCCCCGAATTTTCGGAGAATACGGCTTAATGACAAAAAATTTCATAGAGGAACTAAAGACTGCCCAAGCAATCATTATGCTAATTTATGAGCCGCGGACTTAAAATTAGCACAAAATTTATAAACCTCGTCGACCTAAAACCGTCATGAAGAGAGAGAGAGAGAGAGGGGGAATTAGCCCTTTAGGGCTTTTCGGAATTTTGTTTTTGTCTGCCTTTGTTATAATTTTTATTACATCTTTTTTTTCTTTAATTATGTTTGCACCGCCAAGCAACAAGGAGACTACTACTAGACCTATTCAAGCCCCGCAAGGAGATTTAGCAGATGTTGATTGTGATGTTTTCCCAAGATCAACAGGAGGAAGTTTTATTTGCACAAATGAATGGCATTTAAGCTGTAGGAATAATATGTGTGTTAAGGTTGCAGGGATTTCGGTTAGTGACTGCAGTCAACTTAACAGGGCTTGCGGAACAGAACTAAAGGAATGGGAAAGTCACTTTCTTACAGCAAAAATTCTGGGGCCCAACTTAGTGCATCTTTTAAAATGGAACGGAACTGGGTGGGCAACCATTTGCGAAGGCGGTCGTGGACATATCTGTGCAGTTAGCGCTAGAATTAAGTTGAATATTACTGAGATTACATATACTCACGAAAAGAATGTAGGATTTGCGGCAAACGATTATAGAGTAAATTTTGGTAAAACTTTTGATGAATATGGAAATTATTTTGAAATAACTCCATGGATAAATTATCCACTTAATGGTACAATTTTTGCAGTTAAAAATTCTAGTGGTTATCCTATTGACACTTATCTGCTTACTTTTAATTTTGGAGATATAGAGTTTGAACATTTAACGCCACAAACACAATACCATGGATTTAATTTTACAGTTATAAATACCGACCCTAACGGAGGAAATGGTGCATTGTTTAGAAAACATTTGAAAGTTAGGCAAAAATTTACAGAAGTTTGGGGAAAAGGGGAATATGGATACACGTATGGAGACAATATAAGGTTTCTAGGGTCGGGGGAAAATGAACAAGCAAGATTAGCTACAATAGACTATGCGCCTGAAAAAATTAGGTTTATAGAACAAAATCAACCTTACAGTGATGACTACTTTATAGCCTCTTGGTCTAACTTTTAATACTGAAAACCTCAACCTGCCTCTTCCCATTAAACTCACTCACAAACCCCTCAGCCATTATCTCCTTTTCAACAAAACTTTCTGAACAATCGCAAACAAGTTCAATCCCAGAATCCATCGCAAACATCTTCTTCGAACCTGACAAGAATCTCTCGCTCTCCACCTTCCCGATTAAAGAAACTTTCTGGTTCACTTCAAGCTTTCCCAGCTCTTCCATTGAATTCACTTCGACAGGCCCCCGCATCATCAATAACAGCAACACCAGAATCCCTGATATAAAAACAATCAATGCAGTCCTCCTCATCACAAAAACAGCAATCTTTATATTAACTCTTTTTCTATTTCTCAAATGAATAATAAAGAAAAAATCGAGTTAATAACACGAAACCTCCAGGAAATAATCTCAGAAGAAGAGCTAAAAAATTTGCTTGAAAAGAAAAAATCTCCTTCAGTTTACTGGGGGACTATGCCCACAGGAAGCCCGCACGTTTCTTACTTTGTTCCACTTATTAAAATCGGAGATTTTCTTAAAGCAGGACTAAAAGTTAAAATATTAATTGCAGACCTTCACGCAGCACTCGATAGTGTTACTTGGGATGTTTTAGAAAAAAGACAAGTCTATTACGAGGCCTTAATTCCGGCAATGCTAAAATCTATCAATGTTGACACAAAAAAGCTTGAGTTTGTCAAAGGCAGTAATATTCAACTTTCAAATAAATATTTTCTTGACGTTTTAAAAATGTCAATGATCTCAACGATTAAAGATACAATAAAAGCTGCATCCGAAGTTGTAAAAATGGAAGAAAATCCTAAACTGGGAAACTTAATTTATCCTATTATGCAGGCTCTTGACGAAGAATACCTCCAAGTGGACATGCAATTCGGCGGGGTAGATCAAAGAAAAATTTTTGTTTTTGCACGCGAGTTTCTTCCTAAAATCGGCTACAAACCAAGAATTGAACTAATGAATCCAATGGTCCCAGGTTTGACAGGCAAAAAAATGTCCTCGAGCATTCCAGGAAGCAAAATAGATATGCTGGACGATGAAGAGACAATTAAGAAAAAGATTAATAATGCCGAATGTGTGGCGGGAGAGGTTAATAACGGGCTAATGTCCTTCGCAAAATACGTAATCTTTCCAATAAAGCAAGACAAAAAAGAAAAACTAATCATTAAGCGGCCAGACAAATTCGGCGGCGATTTGAAATTCTCAGCCTATGCTGAAATGGAGAAAGAGTTTGCAGAAAAGAAACTTCATCCTCTTGATTTGAAAAATGCAATAGCGATAGAAATAAACAATTTGGTAAAGCCAATCAGAGAAAACCCAAAAATCAAAGAATTATATAAAATAGCCTACTGGTAAACCTCATATTAAACGATTAAGAAGCACCATAAAATGAAGCAGCCTGAGAAAAAACTGGTTCAAATGCTCTGCCAGTCTTGAAACCTAGTCCATAAACCAAAACTCTAGCCTCATTAAGTTTTTTCTTTAAGTCTTCACCTTTCTCTACCTGAACTACTCTGTTCAAAGGCTCAAAAGATATTTCTTTAATTCCATCTTGCACCGCAACTACTCTGGACAAGTCTTCAGACAAAATTCTCAAGTCTTTTATTATCATATCGTTGACAAAAACCCCTCCGGCAATTCTCAAATGTACATCATCAAAAACCTGCCCCGAGAAATTTTCAAGAGCCCGCGGCCGTGCAGTCCAAAGAACGACTTTGTCAAAATCATACAACGCCTGCCTCACAATATCCTTTGCCTGATGATGCAGTTTATACTTATCCCCCCCATTCCTGATGCCTTTTTCAAAATTGCCTTTTTGCAAAAGCAAAGTATCATCAATATCGAATACCATTACACTCTGTCTGGAATCAAAAATTGGCTTGCCAGTATAAGGTTTTCCTTTAGTATCCAAACTTAAGTTCCCTTCAAATATCATCTTTTTTATTAAAATTCCCTATATATAAACTTTAACTCGGATTGATAAAAATCCCACCTGACGGAGTCGCTCTTAAAAAAAACCACCAAACTCCAAATCCAATAATCAATATGCCAATTATAATCAACATCCAAGCCAGTCTGCTTAATCCTCTTTTATTCATTTCTAGAAAAACAATCCGCGATATTTATACTTTTCTAGCTATCTTTAAATTAACTGTTAAATAGCCGATAAAAGAGCATTATTATGATAAAGCCATCTATTGCTATTATGATTATCTTTATTACCTCAGCATATCATTATATGTAAATCCCTGACCTTTCTTATTCATCTTTTTTTACCTTCCAAAAAAATCTAAAAGCGAATATAATAATTTCCACAATACAACTAACAAAATACTAAATAAGAAAACCTAACAATATTAAAGCTACACTTAAGTAAGTTCATTCTAGAAAGTCTTTTATCGCTTTTGCTCCTATTTCTGTTAAGATTATGGAAAAAATAGCTGTCATAATAAAAGAAAACAGTTTTATATTTCTTATTCAAATTACTTAATAACAATTATCGTTTTAGAGCATATATTTATCGAGTGTGAAACTCGACAACATCCCTGTCCTTGACAACGTGCTGCAAGCCCACTTTTTGGTTTGGAAACTTCCCTGACGGCCCAGTAACTCTCGTTTCGCTAATCGTAAGATAAAACCCTTTTCTTATCCCTTCGGCAACATCTTTAATCGTCGCCCCTGGCTTCAGCACTAACGGCTCTCCTTTCGGCTGTTTTCCAGGCTCTTTCAAGTAAACGCGAACTACATCCATAACTAAAAACATTTTCTCCTTCAGCTCCAAAATTCCCTCACCGCTCAAAGAGCTCACAACAACTCCGTTTATCTTTCTGCTTCGAATCTTGTCAGTCAATTTTCTTTTCTCACCATTGTCAAGCAAATCGCTTTTGTTCACAACAATAATTTTTTTCCCTCGCGCTCGCGGCATGAACTTTTCAATTTCCGCAACCTCCTCTATATTCTCAACCACAATCAGCAAACAATCCGCATTATTTGCAATTCCAACGTCAAAATACTCGCTTCCAACTGAAGGATCATCGACAACCTGTGCCTTAGCACCCTGAAAAACAAATGTTCCAAGTTCTGGCTCTCTTGTTGAAAACTGATACTCGGCAACTTTGGGAGCTGCGTTAGTCAATTTGCTTAATAAAAGGCTCTTCCCCGCATTTGTTTTTCCAACAAGAACAAACTGAAATCCTTCCTTCCTGATTCCTTTTTTGCCGCCCGATTTCTTTGCAAGTTTCTCAGACTTTTCCTGCAATTTCTTAAGTCTCTGCTTCAACTCCGAAACAAAATTCTCGCTCGACTTGTGTTTCGGTGCCTTCCGAATCATTTCTTCAAGCCAATAAATCTTCTGTTCTAGGCTCTGTGCCGCCAGATATTCCTTTTCCGCGTTGAAATACTCGTATCCTGCATTGATGGGCATTTCACTCAAGAGAAAAACAAAGTTAAATAAGTTTCTAAATTTTAACACAGCGCTGCATAAACAAACGCAGTAAGCAATGGAATATAGTCTCTTATTGACTTTCCCTCCGGAATCAAATCCATCTTTCTAATGTAATTTAACCCTCCCCTTAATTGTTCTGTCAGTCCCCCATTCCTGTAAATATCTAGCCCAGCGCCTTCTTCTCCTAAAACAAATTCGCTTAGTTCTTTCATAAAAATCCCAGAATTCAAGCGTTTTTAAAACTTTCTATTGAAACTACTATTTAGTTACAAATTATTGCAAATCACGCCCAAATGATTTGTAGGATGTTAAACCCATAATTGCCTAAATCAATTCACAAACTTTATTAACTTCCTTCAATTTTTCCTTAAATGTCTCAAAAAAACTTTACAAAATTAAAATTGAAAAACGGAATCACCATTTTGCACGAAGCCCGTAATTTGCCTATAGTTTCCTTGTCCATCACAAATCGTTTTGGCGCATCATTCGAAGAATCAAATATCAAAGGCATAGCCCACTTTATTGAACATCTCGTGTTTACAGGCACAAAAACCCGAACTCACGAAGACATTTCTCGTGAAATTGAAAAAAAAGGAGGCATACTAAATGCCTTTACCTCTCACGACATGACTTCTTTTTGGTTCAAACTCCCAAGCGAACATCTTTTTGCAGGTCTCGAGATTCTTGCCGATATGCTTAACAACCCAATTTTTGAAAAGAATAAATTCGAAAAAGAGCGCCGTATAGTTATAGAGGAAATCAAAATGTACCATGATGCGCCGCAAAGAGACATAAACGACAAAATAGAAACCAATCTCTACGACAAGCCATTCGGCGAAAACGTCATTGGCAGCGCCGAAACTCTAAACTCTCTTAGTCGCGATTTCGTATTTGACTATTTCAACAAAATGTACAATCCAGGAAATTTCATTGTCACTATTGTAGGCAAAGCCGACTTGAAAAAAGTCTGCGCTTTTTTGGAAAAAAACTTCGTCCCAAAAAAAGTCTCAATAGCCCCGAAAAGTATTAAACTGCTTAACAAAGAAACTTCTGAAGAGCGCGATGGCATAGATCAGGCTCACTTCATGCTCGCTATGCACGCGCCGCTTCTTACAGAAAGCTCACACGCAGTTCTCGAAGTTCTTGATGCGCACTTAGCAAACGGCATGTCTTCAAAACTATTTCTGACAATTAGAGAAGAGCGCGGTCTTGCCTATGCCGTAAAATCCTACATCTCAACTGAAAAAAACTACTCTTATTATGCAATTTACGTTGGAACAACTAAGACTGCAATTCCTCAAGTAAAATCTCTAATTCTAGAAGGCTTCAAAAACATCGAAAAAATGTCCGAAAAAGACTTAAAAGAGGCAAAACAGCGTATCACTGGCTTGCAAATACTTTCCAAAGAAGAATCCTCGGGCGTTATGAACGAGCTTATGATGCACGAACTAATTGACAAAGCCGAAAACTACTACACTCAGGAAAAAAAGATTCTCGCAGTCACTCTTAATGATGTCAAGTCCCTTTCCAAATACCTAATAAAAAAATACTCTACCGCTGCGATAGTTCCTAAATAATATGGAACAAAAAACCCGCGCATTCATTGCACTCAATTTTCCAGACGAAGTAATTAAAGAAATCTCCAGAATTTACCCTCTAATATTAAAAAACAAATTCGTCGGGAAGCTCACAGAACTAGAAAACTTGCATCTAACTCTCAAGTTTCTCGGAGAAATCTCTCAAGAAACTCTGTCTTTAGTTCAACAAAAGCTCTCGCAAATAGAATTCTCTTCGTTTAATGCTTCTCTTCTAAACATGGGCACTTTCTCCTATAGGAAATCCCCAAGAATAGTTTGGATTAAAGTCGGAGGAAAACCAATTCACGACTTACAAAAGCAAATTGATCTAGTATTATCAACCGAGTTCAAAAAAGAGCAGCGTTTTATGTCTCATCTCACACTCGCGCGCATAAAACACATCAGCGATAAATCACAATTTGTAGAAAAAATAAATAATATAAAAGTAAAAAATATAAAATTCCAAGTTAATTCCTTTAAGTTAATGTCCTCTGATTTGAAGCCTCTAGGTCCTGTTTATAAAACTATAAAAGAATTTTCCTTAGATTAGTTACTTTTCTTTCTCAAGCTCAGAAATTCTCTCGGAAACTCCCTTGGCTTCTTTGTCAAGATGCTCCCTATACTCTTTCAGCATCTCAATCTTTTCCTTTCTTGTCAGAAAGCCCCTTGCATTTCCGTTACTTGCATAGCCGCAACATCCGTATTCCATTTTCCATCCTCCTTACATTTCATTATATTGTAAACCAAACCTCAATTATTCTGTTGGTTTACAGTTAGCAAAATTTATTTCGCTATATCGTATATACGATATACTAATATATAAACTTATCGGTCATCCGATAAATAACAACATTTAAATAAAATCCCCTGCTTTGAATTTAATGAAAAAAGATTGCTGTGATATGCGGGGAATGTTGTCTTTCTTAATCCTGTTTCTATTATCGAAAAAAGAAATGTCTGGGAATGAGCTAGCAAAAGAAATTGAGAAACGCAAGGGGGAAAAGCCCTCTCCCGGTACAATATACCCTGCTCTCAAATCACTAAGAGAGTCAAAATTCATTAAAGAGACCTCAAGCGAAAAAGAAATTTTCTACACATTGACTGAAGAGGGAAAATCCGCTCTTAAAAAAGCAAAGACACAATTCTGTAAAACCTTCGCCGATATTTTTTAGTTCAATAGGTATTTAACCAACAAAATTATCTAAAATTATGAGAGAGCTTCCTGCCGCCATAATAATTACAATAGTTCTATTAGCCCTTGGCGGAATAGCGTTTTACTTTGAAACTTCCCGCGCAGACTTTAACTTCTACAAAGCCGAGCTTACAATTCAAGACACTACAATAAAAGAAAAACTTTATTTCAATACAGACAATGAATACCACACGCTTTACAGAAACTTCGCGGACAAAGTTATTGCAATTCCTGCGCAAGGTTTGCAAAATTACATAGAAATAAAAAACGTTTCCTGCCAGGCAGGCTCCCCTTACACAAAAAACTTTAATGGCATAATCTACGAATTTCCTAATGTCTACAATTCAAGAAGAATTATCCCATACACCGAGCCAAATGAATACGGCTGCACCTTCGGCAACTCTCTCGGCTTTAAATCAAACCAAGAGTACACAATAGAAGCTCAATTTGAGCTTCACCCCCAAAACCTGTTCCAAATCAACGGAAAAAATTACATAAAATTCGTAGCCTATTCCTCAAATATGCACAAAAAACTATCCGGAAGCAATCTAGTAATAAATAGCAACGCAAACATTGTATCAAAAAAATCTTTTTATCCAAAAGAAAACGTCATCATTTACATTCCTTTCGAGGGCGATTCTTCCAGCTTCAATATTATCCCGCTCCAAAACTTCGAGTTCGACAGCTCTCAATATTATTTCTACCTGATCCTCGCACTCTTTCCAGGGGCGTTCTTCGCAATTCTCTGGATTTTCTTTGGAAAAGAAAACTCCTCTCAAGAAATTCCTGATCAATTAAGTGTCTACCCGCAAGACCGAAAAGCTTGGGAAATTGCTTCTTACTTCAGTCCGCCATTCTCAGTTATTGATAAAAATTTCATCTCTTCAATTATGATTGACTTCTACCACAGAAAAGTAATTGATATTAAAATAGAAAAAAAGAAATTCCTGGGCATTAACGCAGACAAAGTCTTCATCAAACTCAACGAGCCAAAAGCTCTTGACGACATTGAAAAGCAATTTTTTGACATATTAATATTTCTTAAAGGCGAGGCTTCTGAAAAACAAACAAAAGGAGAATACTTCGGCATAAACGGCGCAACAAATGACATTTTCACAAAAAATAAACTAAGAACTAAAGTCAAAGAGCTTCAAAAAAAAGTCAAGAAAAACGGGAAACAATACCTGGACTTGAATGCTCAGTATATTCTTAAGTTCACATTCCTCGCCCTGCTAATTCTAAACTTTTACTTAATAAAAAGTATTTCGTTCATAATATTTTTTTTCTTGGCATACATAATAATAAGCATCCTCAACAGCCATTCTGTAATTACTATTCGCTATCGCGAAAATTTCTACAATGAATACCGGCAATGGCGCTCATTTCGCAAATACCTCTCACAATCATTCACAATCAAGACCGGCAATCAGGAAACAATAAGAATGTGGGGCAAGTACTTAGTTTTTGCAACAGCTTTGGGCGTTTCCGAAAAAGTCCTCAAAGAACTAAAGGAAAAAAAGTTCATTGGCGACACCCAGTATGCAATTTACACCGGAATTAACACCTCTTCAGGAGCTTTCGCTGTTTCAGCCGGAACTGCTGGTGGAGCTGGCGGAGGCCACGGCGGTGCGGGAGGAGGCGGCGTCGGAGGCGGAGGAGGCGGCGGAAGATAATTCTTCAAAACAAATAAATTTAAAAAACAGCTTTCAATGAAATTCCATGGCTGATGAATTCACCATTACTGCAAATCAACCTGCCAAAGAAAAACACCCATTTAGAAGAATCAGCGAAGAACTATCAGGTTTGTTAAGCCATTTATCCAAGGGAAATATTAAACAAACCCTGCAGGGGATTTACTATTTTCCGGACAGTTGCTTTCAATATCGCCCGGACAATGAATTCGACGAAGCCATAAAATCACTCTCCCCGGCCTGGTTCAAGTTAAGATATCGCGAGCCTTCAATTTTCCGTTGGAGAACTGAAAAACAATTCATCCGCTCTCAACCCTACCTGCACTTCAATCAGACTCTCTCTAACGAATATAAGCTCGATCCGAAAAAGCATCCTATAGCAGCAAGAATAACTGAATGGCAAAACGGCGCTAAAAGAGTTGATTTTTATTTCGAATCCTCTCCTCCAGATTCATCTTTGCGAATCTGGACAACTTTCACTTACGCTTCAACCCGTGGATTCAAATTTCCAGTTCCAAAAACAGATTTGGCAGAAGAAATTAAAAAAGAGCTCATAAGTGAAAAAATTACTCCAACAGCTCTCTAAATTCCTCGGCCCTTTTTCCCAATATCATCCTTAACTCTTCCTCTGATGCGCTAAACACACCTGACAAGCTTCCAAACTTTTTTATCAGCTTGCGAGCTTTAACAACCCCGACGTTTGGAAAGCCCTCCAGAATAAACTGAACTTGCTCTTCTTTTGTTAAACCAATCTTCGAAGCTCTCAATCCCAAATCCCCTTTCTCCTTCTTCCGCGCCAAAACAGCTAAGTATTTTGCCGTATCTTCTTCATTATGAGTAAACACAATTGGAACTTTAAACTCAAGAGCAACACTTAAAATAAAACCTCGAAAAGCATTTTCGTGAATTCCCCCAGAGTAAACATTTTCGTCAGTAATACCTTCCACAAATAAAAAACTCTTTGAGTATTGCTTTAACTCAAGTAGCTGCGAAATAATTCTCTTGTCCACAATTGAACTCTTCAAGTCCCCGACAGTTTTCCTCTCAATTGCCACTCCGTTAATTAGATAATCTGCAACAGGCAGCTGCTTCCATTCAATTTCAAAGCCTTCTTTCATCAACAGCGAAGGCACCAGCGAATTCCTCTCCCTATTGTCAACCTCAATCTTCATCCTCTCGGATTTTTCCCTTTTCTTGGAGAATATATTAAAAAAATTTCCCGCCATGTATTAATTAAAATCCACAAGAGGCTTCATTTAAGTTGCCAATTCAATTTATCTTCTTCTCCAAATGTGGTAATTCCTCTAACTGCGCTAAAAAAATCTTTCTTCAGCTTTTCTATTCCTAATGCTTTTATTCTAAATGGAGCAATCCTTTTAGCTAATCCAAAGTAATTTTTCGTTAATTTATTTTCATTATAACTTTTCTTCATAATTTTAAGCTGTTTGCCCATTTTACGCAAGCATTCCAGCCCTCAAATATTTCAATCATTTTTGTATAATTAAACTTTCTGTTTTCAAATTTTTTAATTTTATTAAGCATTTTAATTACGTTTCTTTTCCTCAGCAATTTAAAATGATAAAAATTCCTTAAACCAACAAAATCAATTCCTCTTGATAAATAAATAATCTTAGACTTTTGAGTATGCCACTCTAATCTCAATCTCCTTAACAAAAAAATTGCTAATTAATCTAAGAATATTAATTTACCATAGATAATAATTAAAAATATTTTTTTGTCAATTTTTTATTTGTGATTAATTACAGAAAGATAAATTTTTCAAAACTCACTATAGCTAAAAGTCCCCCAACCTCTTATCCTTTTTCCCATTCTCTCTCAAGTCATCCTTAACTTCCGCTATAGTTCTATGCATTTTCTTCTCTCGCGCAATAGCTGCATAATGATAAGCCACATCCCTAGTATCCTTCGTAATAAGTATAAACAACTTCCCTGGCGCTAATCTCGCGGTTCTTCCCGTCCTCTGAATCTTTCTTATCGCTGAAGGTATTGGCTCATAAAAAATAACAGTTGAAACTTCGGATATATCAAGCCCCTCCTCGCCAATAGAAGTCGCAACCAAAACATTAAACTCCCCAGCATTCAACTTTGCCAATACTGCCTTCTGCTCTTTCTGAGAATACCCTGTCTCTTTTTTCTTCGCCTGCCCAAAAAACGTAGAAGGCTTTATTATTGGAAAAATTGCCTCGATTTTTTTAGTATCTTTACTTATCAAACCATCATTTATTCTTTTCAATCTCTCCACAATCACGCCCGCAGTATCCCTAAACTGCGTGAAAATAATCACTTTTGATTTTGGATTATCTTTGAACTGATTTTCCACGATTACAGCGCACTCCTCCACTTTTGGATGCTCAATCTTTTGTGCCAATAGACTATTCAACGAAATCAGTGCTGCAATAAAATCGCCTTCCTTAACAAGTCTCTGGACCCCCTTGGATTTTTTCTCATTTGCCTGCTTCACAAGTCCATCAAGATATTCTTTCAGTCCAAAAAGTGTCTGCGTCTCTAAAAGCTCAAGAGCGTGCGAAATTTTAATTGCCTGCGCTGTTGTTGACATTCCGATCATTGCGGTAAAATTCTTGCTTCCAATCTGTCTGGCAAGTCTATTTTGCAATTGCAACAGTGTAATTTTATTCGCCGGCCCAAAAAGTAAATTCCTTTTTCTCAACTCCTCAACTTTAGATTCATAAATTCTTCTTAGCAAAACCTTTATCTCCTGAAATTCAATCGGAAAAGGCACTTCAACCTTCTTAAAGTCCAACTCCTGCAAGTACACTTTCACGTCTTCAGAATCTCTAGTCCGCAGCTCAATTTCCCGCACATCTAGGTGCTCACAAATCTCCCGGATGTTTTTCTCCTCGCTCCCAGGCGAAGCCGTCAATCCCAAAATTCTCTGATGCTGCGCCTGCCTCTTATAATGCTCAACAACCTTCGTATAGTCGTAATTCTTCAGGCATCTGTGCGCTTCATCAATCACTAAAAGCGAAACTTCCTCCAGTGTATAAAGCCCAGAACCTAAATCATTTGCAATGCACTGCGGTGTTGAAAAAATAATCTCCGCGCTCTGAAATATCTTCTTTCTTCTTTCTGCAGGAACCTCTCCGGTAAAAAGTTGCATATCGGCAAACAATTCCCCCAAGTTGCTCGCAAAACTCTTAAAATGCTGATCTGCTAAAGGCCGCGTCGGCGCCAAAAATACTATTTTCGTTCCTGGAAACTTCTTAATTCTATCAACAGCAAGCATTAAAGCTATCAAAGTTTTCCCAAGCCCCGTAGGTAAAACAACAAGTGTATTCGCTCCTCTGGCAGTTTCAAATATTTTCTGTTGATATTCCCTAGGTTTCAAATTTATTTCATCCATCTTTTACGATTAAATACGGCGCAGGCGCGTTCTACGCGCAAGTGCAAACTTCCGCAGCAATAAAAAAAGCGGACAATTTGCGTTGTATTTGTGTTATTTTTTATATTAAGAACTCATCTAGCTAATAATTAAGGTTTTCTATGACAAAAAAAAGAAAAATAGAACAACACAAAATATCAGTCTCTCCGAGCTGTCAGAAATAGCAAATAAAGAAAGATAAATCAAACTAACGTTATTAAAAAACCTCGCAATGAAAAAGCAAATTAACAAATCTTTTTTTGACCAAATTTGATTAGGTTTTCTGTCACAAATATCTCTGCCTTGCCAAATCCTCTGCAACTCTGCGGGCCATCGGCATCAGTTGCCCGTTTAATCTCAATGGCTCGGAAAGCCACTTCGAGCTAGGGAGTGGCTCATCAGCCAAATTAGAACTTCTTATGATAAAATAATGCACGCAAACTTGGTTATGACTTATGCGGCTAAAGCCGCAAACATTGTACCAATATTCCGGCTCATTTCCGTCAAACAAAGGTCCAAATTTTTCTTTCAAGGCGCTGTTAGCATCACGTAAATGCTCTATCTCAACTCTTGGAAAATACATCAGCCCGCTCTCCGGCTCTCGAACTAGCAAAACCTCTCGCCTTCTATTCCCTTGCTGCACAACCTCGCGGATAAAAATCCCTGCTGCTGCCTCCTGCATCTTCATTTTATTTTTTTGAATTTCATTAAATTTACAATTGGCTCATTTAGCTGTGACTTGAACTTATCAAACTTCTTAGTCCGCGCGTCCTTCTCTTCAAAAAACATTTCTCTGCAATCTTGCAACTCAAATCCCGCAGCTCTTAACAGCCTCAAATACTCTTCAAGCGGGTGATAATATTGATTAATTTTTCTTGTCTCTAAAACGCGCCTTTTGAAAATCTGATAAGCTGGAACATTGGAAATAATCAATTCCGTTCCAACCTTGCTCATTGCAGATATTTTATCCAAAACTTTTTTCAAATTTTCAATGTGATCCAAAACAAGCATTGAGATTATCAAGTCGAATTTTTTTTTTGATTTAAACTTAGAAAAATCGATTTTATAAAAATCAACTTTCAATTTTTCAGTCTGCGCTTTCTTTCTTGCTAAATCCAGCATTTCCTTGGATAAGTCAACTGCCGTAACATTATTTTTCTTTGCTAACTTTAAAGTATGTCTTCCAGTGCCGCAACCCAAGTCTAAAATTTCTTTATTTTTTAAATTAAACCACTTTCTTGTTACTCTTTCCTCTAAAAATATCGCAAGATTCTGGTCACTATCATAATAATCTGCCCAGTTTTTGTACAACTGCCCAACAGTCAGGTATCTCCTGTTTTTTTTCATCTTGCCTTATAGCACCAGCGCATAAAACACAAAAACTAAAGTAATAACTGCCAGTATCGCCCACATTACTCTGCTTCCAAAAAATATTTGCGTTCCGTCCAAGTCTGAAACAGGTATCATATTCCAAAACGCGTAATAAGAAGCCATCTTCGCCAAAAATTCCCACCCTGGAAGATAACCTATAACTGCAATCAGCCACAATGTCACAATTCCTACCGCTCCGATTAATCCATTATGCCAATCAGTCATTTCAGTGTAAGAATAAAACCCAAACCTCTTTGCAGCTCTGTATTTCAGCGCCTTGGTCTCATAAGTCAAAAATGTCATGACTTTAAAAAAGCCCAAAGTCAAAACCGAAAATATCAATGGAATATAAACCCCAAACGGCTGCTCTTCCTTAAAGTGCTGCGAATTCCCGAACCCAAAATTATAAACACTCCAAGTTTTATGCTCAACACTTGCATCCAAGCCAAATGCAATCACATTCTTAACAATAATTGGCGCAATAACCACAATAAATGAGAACACAAACACCTGCAACACCGAAAAAGCCTTTCCAGCAATTGCAAAAGCCGCGCCCGAAACTACAAACATTAAAAGCACCGCCGAGAATATCTGTGCCAGTTCCCTGTTTTCCATAAAAAAACTACTAAAAACCCTTTAATAAACATTATGGAAAACTGCCTCACACTAAAATAATAAAAATCCAACTTGCCTAATGAATAGATGGAAAATCCAGAAATAGCTATCGCAAAAACCTTCTTGGAAAAATACAAAGAAAACCTTGCCGCAATCTTAATTTTCGGCTCCTACTTCACCGGGCAATACAAATCAGGAATCTCAGATATTGACCTTATCGTTTTATTCAAAAACCCTCTCCGAAACGCAATTAAAGAACAAGAATCTCTAACTAACAAGCTAAAATCTCTCAACGTTTTCATTCACCACTTCAAATCTCTCAAAGAATATAAACACTCAATTTACGAAAAAGCAAGCTGGTCAAGTTGGATCGTCGTTCAGTCTGGCTCAAAGGCTATTTACTCAACTCCCGAGTTTCAATCCTTCAAAACTTATCTCTCAACACACAAATTGGATAACAACAAACTCACAAAGTTCATTTTGGAAAAAGACACTTTCGACCTCCAAATTGACTTGGCAAAAAAATCCGGCTGGGGAGCGACAAAAATGCTATACGCCCACATCCGAAGAAAACTTCAAATCCTTAATTTCTATCAAAACAATAATTTGGAGTTTGACTTTTCCAAATGCCTAAATAGCATAAATACAAAAAACAAAGCACAGCTCAACAAGCTTTCTGATTTGTATAACAATCGCAGGAATTTAACTAAAAAAGAAACTCAAGTTTATGTTAAAACCTCAAAAAGTTTGACATCTTTCGTAATAAAATCTTTATCATCAAACAATCAAAAAGTATAAATACTAACTATTTTTATTTCTAACATGTTGAAAATTAAAAAAATATCTGAAGTGATTGGAAAGAACGTATTTACATCGGACGGCGACTATTTTGGCCAGATTGACGACGTAAATTTAGTCAACAATAAAATAGACGGCTGGAAAATAAAAGTCGGTTCCGGCTTTCTCTCAATGTTCGGCGGCGCCCGCGGGGTCATTATCCCGCATCAGTTTGTCAAAGCAATTGGCGATGTAGTTGTAATCAACAAGACATCTTTGCCAAGTGGACAGGCGATGCCTACAGACATGTCTCAGTCTGGCGAAATCGAAGAGCTCCAGTAATTTTCATAAATTATCTAAAATTAATATCAAAAATATGAAAACCAAGTAGAGCTTAATTGTCGCTGGAATAATTTACCTGCTCATTTCATTATTTTCCTTTTGTATAATCCGACAAGAGATGTGCAATAGCATTGTTTTTTTTCTAACTGGAATAATTCTCTAAATTTGGGAAATTTTCAAGTAACAACTTCAAATATTATTTCTATTTAAAATAAAAAACATTTAAATATCCATTTGAATAATATATTCAATGGCACCAACACCATTTTCATACGGCGGAGACACAATTCTTTCAAGCCCTATATTTGTCGAGTCTATACTCCCCTTTCTTCTTGTCTTCACTATCGTATTTGCAGTTCTGCAAAAATCAAAATTATTTGGCGATGGCAAAAAGCAGATTGATGCAATCGTCGCTCTCGTTGTCGGAGTTTTAGTCGTCTCATTTGCCGGTGCAACAGGTATTATCTTGCAAATGACCATTTTCCTTGCAGTTTCCTTGGTCGTAATCCTTGTTCTATTAATCTTGCTAGGCGCATTCGCCGAAGAAGGAAAATTCTGGGGCGATAACGGGATGTTCCCTAAAGCACTAAGAATAATCGCTATGATTGTAGTCATTCTTGCAGTCGTTATCGCTGCAACCTACATCACTGGTTTCTGGGAAACACTATATGACTGGGTTTTCTTGGGCGGAACCAGTTCCTCAACATTTGTCAATGTACTATTCTTCATTATCATAGCCGCCGCAGTCGCTGCAGTTATAGTTTCCAGCGGTAAAAAGAAATAGTAAGCTTCGCTTTTTTAAAAACCTTAATTACTATAATCCCAACTTATTCTCACAAAGTTATAACAATAGCAATAATTTTAAACTCTCCTAAATCTTAATTCCAATGCAAAAACCCCCTCAGTTGTCTGCTAGAGAAAAGCTCAGCAAAAGGTCATATTCCCTAGCCAAAAAAATAATCTTCCGCTTTGACTCTGAAAAAGCCCACGATTTCTTTGTAAATGCCGGGGAATCTCTCGGCTCGAGCAAGCTCGCAAAAAGCTCAATCTCAAAACTCCTCAACTTCCAGCATTCTTCGTTAAAACAAAATATCTTGGGAATTAACTTCCGAAATCCTGTAGGCCTTGCCGCCGGCTTCGACTACGACGGACGCCTCACCCAAATCCTCCCAGATTTGGGTTTCGGTTTTGAGACTATCGGCTCAATAACTCTCAAGCCATATGCGGGCAACCCTCCTCCAAGGCTGGGGCGTTTGATAAAATCAAAATCTCTTTTAGTAAACAAAGGTCTTAAAAATTCCAGCACAAGCGAATTAATTGCAAAACTCTCAAAAAAGAAATTTCAATTCCCCCTCGGAATAAGCGTGGCAAAAACAAATTGCAAGGAAACTGCAAACGATGAAGCCGCAATTAAAGACTACGCTTCAAGCCTAAACCTCCTCAAAAAATCAAACATTGGCGACTTCTACGAATTGAACATCTCCTGCCCAAACGCTTTCGGAGGCGAAACTTTCACTACACCAAAAAAATTATCAGTTTTGCTAAAAAAAATCGACTCCCTTAAATTGCAGAAACCCCTCTTCCTCAAAATGCCTGTTGATTTCTCAGAAAAAGAAACCGATGCTCTCTGCAATGCCGCTTCAAAATACAACGTTCAAGGCTTAATCTTTGGAAATTTAACAAAAAACAGGAAAAACCCTTCATTCAACAAAGAGGAAATCGCAAACGCTACAAAGGGGAACTTCTCTGGAATACCCACCCAAAACCTTTCAAACAATTTAATTAGGTTTGCATACAAAAACTACTCTTCCCGTTTCATAATTATCGGCTGTGGTGGAATCTTCTCAGCTGAAGACGCCTACAAAAAAATAAAACTCGGTGCCTCACTTGTCCAGCTCATAACCGGAATGATTTATGAAGGTCCCTCAATAATCAGTGAAATTAACCACGGGCTCGTCCAGCTTTTGGAAAGGGACGGCTTCTCAAATATATCAGAAGCTATCGGCACCGACAACAAATAGAAACCTATTTAAACTAAAATCAAGTTATCTATCAATGGTATACGGCAGTCTTGCAGATATCTTGTTCCAGTGGGACAGATTAGGGGTGTTTGATTTTATGCTACCAATGCTTTTGGTCTTTGCAATAGTTTATGGTATTCTGGCTTCAACAAAATTCTTTGGCGGCAACAAGGGCGTCCACATAATAATCGCAGTTGCAATCGCATTAATGTCTCTTCGTTATCAATTCTTCCTCTCTTCATTTCTCTCCGAATTATTCCCAAGACTTGGAATTGGCCTCTCTATAATTCTGGCAATTCTAATTTTAGTTGGAATGTTCATAGACCTGGATGAAACTCGCTACTGGGGCTACGGTCTAGCCGCACTTGGTGCAATCATCGGAATCATTATTGTCTTCCAAAGTTTTGACAGGCTAGGTTACGGTTTCTTCAACAGCTACCTCGGGACTGATTTTGTCGGTTACATCGTCCTTGGTGTTCTTCTAATCGGCGTAATTATAGCAGTTGCAGCCTCAGGCGGTGGAAAACCCCGCGGCGGTAGAGGTAACCTTCTTGGCAGAGATAATTGATTTGCAGCAAAATATTCCGGGAATGCAAATTTCGGCTTGATTAATATCTCCAATAATTCTCTCTTTTAAATGCAATTTCCAGCAGATTATCTTTTTTTATTCAAGCATAATCCTGGATAATTAGCTCGTATTGGTTTTCGAAATATTTTAATCTCAAACTCAGATAAATTAAAAGGGCCATTATTTAATTGAAAGTTTATTTAAAACAAAAAAAATTAGGCATTGCATAAAAATAGAATACCTCGAATACCTTTTTTTAGAGATTCTGCCAATAAATCGAACTGAATCATTATTTTTACATGCTAATTTTTTCTCAATATTAATGCAAAAAAGAAATCAAGTCCATTGTAAATTTTTCAAGCTCTAAATAAACAGGGTTTTCGAATAACTGAATTTTAGTGGTCGTTATTGACGCAAATAAATTAATTCATTCCTTTCTTAGAAACAATTGACTTGAATGACTTCTGCGTCTCCTGCAGTTCAGTCTTAAGAATCTTAACATCATCCACATACTCCGCCACTCTCTGCAAAATCGACAGTTGAAGTTTATCAAAAATTTTTTCAATTCTTTCAATTCTTTCCTCAAAATTTTTTAGTCTGGCATCAGACACATTCCCTAATTCGATAGCTTGCTCAATCTTGGAATTCAACGCAGAAAGCTTGTCAACAACAACCTGTTCAGCAACTTCCGTGATGACATCAGAACTTATTGCTTCCTGATATGGTTGATATCCATACTGCCCGCCATATCCTGCGCCATAGATATCGCTCGCAGATTGTTGCCCCTGCTGTTCTGCTCCCATGTCATATCCTTGTTCCATTAGCGAAGGTTCCATTCCTTCATAAGATTGTCCTGCAACTTGAGAGTCAATTCCCTGCCCAGGCTCATAACTCTGCCCCGCCATTCCCCGCCCTGGAACTGGCGTCAAGCCATAGCCTTGGTCAGGCATCTCATAATTCTGATTAACCACGCCCTTTATCAATACTTGAGACATCACGCCGTCAATCTCCTGGTCGGATATTCCCCTCGCCCTCAAAGAATTCCTAATCTCACTATCATTCCGCCCCTCCTCCTGCATTCTTCCAACGTCTTCAATTATCCCCATTTTCTTAAACTCTCAAAACACACAACAACGATTGTGTACTATTGTAATAATCTTAATATGTTTATAATAGTTTGCTCTTAAAAGTTATTCAGTTTCCAACATGTCAAGTTTTAAATCCATTTAATTATTCAAAGAAACAGTCAATTTATTTCAATCAAAATAAAGTATAACAAAAATTAATTCTTTTATTAGGCAGAACAAAAAAAACTCCAATAAGAATAAGTATTACGTTAACAATGAAAAACAGAGAAAGAATTGAAAATCCAAGGCCATAAGCACGCCTTAGATCAATGCTCTGCGGATCTGAAAAACAACTTAGATTCACAAAAATTATTTAAATTTATCGGCATCACTCCCTGAACAGGTCAAATTGCCTTTGCAATATCGCCAAATCTTCTTTTCTTGCCGACTTGTCAACTATCTCACCAACTCTCGAAAGCATTTCTTTCATCCTTGAATTATCCATTCTTAAAATCTCAACAGTTCTCTTCAGCTCCTGAATTTCCTTGAAATTTTTCTCCCTCTCCTTCACAAAACTGTCGCTTATCAGAAGCATCTTGTCCCTCAACAGTCTATTTTTCTCCTCCAGGTCTTTTATTCTCGTGTTCGTGTCAGAAAAAAACCTATCCCATCCAAAACTGTCTTCCGCCTGCTTCGCCATTTCTCATCAAGGTTTGCAAAGTTTAAAAACCCTTTCGAAAAACCAGAACTTAACTTTAAAAAAATTCTCACATCGTTCACTAATCAAAAAATAATAGTCTATGAAAATTTTATTATTATACGAACTTCGATGTCATTTAGCTCACAGAAAAAGATTAACGTTACATTATCGTACACAAGTCCCAAAGAAATCTATTTTGTTTGAGTTATCGGTAAAGCTACCTGTTGGACAGGCCAACAAAATACTTCGGCATAGCCCTCAGCTTCTGCAACAGTTTCGCATCTACAATTATTTAAATTACCCTCCTCAGCAAAAGAATAAGCTTCCCTTTCGAATCTTATAATATGACAAGGGCTAGTAAAACGAAATCCAGGAGAGCAACCTTGAGGGCAATGACTATTTAACAACTTATCAACAATTTGCTGATTCAAATTTTGATAACACTGCGCAAGAGCCGAGTCGTCCACAGAAGAGCTGTCTAACCAAGGAGCTCCGCAATCAACACGCCAACATGGGAAGTCCGGAGATGTATATAATTCAGTTATATCACCCCTGCCCTCCCCATATCCACCAACAACTACATTTACTCCACAACTATATCGTATAGTTCCAGGTGAAGTTAGCACGTCTCTCTTACCTGTAAAAAATCCTGCAAGAGCAACAATTACAGCCACAAAAACAACAGCAATAACAGCAAACCCCAAAGGGCTCCTAAGAAAACTTCTATCCCTCTTTTTCATTCTCCAATCAGAAATCATATATATATATATATACTTTTCGAAAACGGCAACATCAAAATCTATTTAACTCTATATTACTAATAATTAAAATGCAATTCAAAAAGGAGGCGCAGCTGTTTGCGACCGAAACCGAAAGGCGTCAGGGCGAGGACATTCTTTACATTAACACAGCCGGAGCTCCATTCGTTCCTTCAATCGCGGAAGAAACTTCAATAATGTCTCGCACTATTGACCTTCTCGCCGAAAATCCAAACATATCCAGAATCGTTTTTGTCCAGCAACGAAATTACTCCTACCCTCCCCAGCAGGTTCTCCTCCTGACTGAAATTGCAAGAATTTGCAACTTTCTCACAAAACAGGAAGAAATTCTCTCGCCGAGAAAAATGGCAATGTTCGGCTCTCTTCCAAATGTTTACCAAGACATTGAATACCTGATTAATCTTTTAAAATCAGATCCAATTTCTTGCTACGCTGAAATAAAAAAACGCGTCAAGGAGTTCAGGTCCAATGCTGAACGGCAAAAATCCTCATCAGAGATGAACTACCTGCGTTTTCTGGAAAAAATTCTCTCTCTTTTGGAAAACACATCCCTAATTAAAAATCTGAAATCTGAAATATCCGATTTCAGTTTTGGCAAGCGAGATCTCTATAAAGCAATCTTCCGCCCAGAGGTTCTTCCAAACTTCACATTCACTCGCCTTGCCGCCCAACTTCCTCAAGATTCCGAGTTAATAGACCAGTACGAAATTGAAAAAAACTCCGAAAAAATCCTGGTTACAATTCTTAAAAGAGAAAACGATTCAAAATATTTCTATCATGTTATGCCTCCGGAATACTCCCTCTCTGAAGAATATCACATGCTCTTGAATCTTGCAAGAAACGTCTTAGAAGAGCATCGCCCTAAAGCAGAGGAATTCACCGATCCTGAAAGAACCCGCCAGGTTTTTTTCAACATTGCCCGCGATATGACTTCTGAGCTCGCAAAAAGCAAGAACTTTCAATTGACAAACCGCGAGCTTGACAGTCTTGCAAGAATCCTTGTCCGCCATACAATTGGATTTGGCTTAATTGAAATTTTGTTGATGGACGAGAAAATTCAGGACATAGTTCTCAATGCTCCGATAAATCGAAATACAATTTTTATCCGCCACGAAAAGTACGACGAGTGCTCCACAAATATTATTCCAAGCTACGAAGACGCAAACTCTTGGGCAGCAAAATTGCGACTAAGATCAGGTCGCCCCTTAGACGAAGCAAATCCTGTTTTAGACACTGACTTGACTTTCGAGCACTCCCGGGCCAGAGTTGCCGCCATTATTGAGCCTCTTTCCCCCTCGGGACTTGCATACGCTTTTCGTCGTCATCGCGATCAGCCCTGGACTCTGCCACTATTCATAGAAAACAAAATGCTCAATCCTCTCGCCGCAGGTCTGTTATCTTTTTTAATAGACGGCTCAAGAACTCTCTTAGTAAGCGGAACACGTTCATCCGGAAAAACTTCTCTTCTTGGAGCTTTAATGCTTGAAATCATGCCCAAGTTCAGAACTATAGTAATAGAGGACACGCAAGAGCTTCCAATCGAAGCTCTCAGAAAAATAGGCTATGACATTCTCGGAATGAAAGTGCGCTCCGCCTTAACATCTGGCTCAACAGAAATAGAGGCGTCTGAAGGAATTAGGACCTCTTTAAGACTGGGCGACTCGGCATTAATTGTCGGCGAAGTCCGCTCCGATGAGACTCGCGCTCTCTATGAGGCAATGCGCGTCGGCGCTCTTGCCAACGTAGTCGCAGGCACTATTCACGGCGATTCTCCCTATGGAGTTTTCGACAGAGTCGTCAACGACCTCAAAGTTCCCGCGACTAGCTTCAAAGCAACCGACTTGCTAATTATCGCAAACCCGGTTAAAACTCCTGACGGACTTCGCTCTATAAAAAGAGTGCATAAAATCACAGAAGTTCGTAAGCACTGGTCTCAGGACCCTCTTGCAGAAAAAGGCTTTGTAGATTTAATGCTATACAACGTTGAGACTGACCAATTAGAACCAACTCCTGAATTAATCAACGGCGATTCAGAAATCATCAAGGCAATCGCCGGCTCTGTTAAGGGCTGGGCAGGCGACTGGGACGCTGTCTTTGACAATATTCTGCTCCGCTCCAAAATTAAGCAAGAAATTGTTGACGCCGCAAAAAAGTTAAAAAAGCCAATCTTGCTGGAGGCTCAGTTCAACTCTCTCTGCAACGGTGCCTTCCACGAAATCTCCCAGCAAGTCCGAGAAGAATCGGGCTCTCCCGACACAAACCTTGTTTTTGAGCGCTGGAAAAGTTGGATGTATTCAACTGCTTCCAAGTTCTAGCAGTTGAATGCTCAAGATAATTTATTATCTTGATGTACGCAAATGCATCAAGATTTTAGGCATTTGCGTGCTTGTGAAATTATTTTCACAATGTATTCAACTGCTTCCAAGTTCTAGCAGTTGAATGCTCATCAATCAAATCTCCATATTTAGATACAGCATCTTGAAAATTCTAATTGTGCAACTTTAACGCCAAAAAATTTTCAGGTTAATATTTAGAGAACTCTAATTTTCCATGTCCTTTTTCCTAAAAATTCTTTCACTAATTAGAAAACTGACAATTTCCCAATCGCGAAAAGATTATAAACTCAAAAAAAATCAAATTTTATGGCAGGCACAAGAATTATTAAATCAGCCCTTGCGGCAATTCTAGCTTTCAGCCCGCTTGGTTCTGGTTGCTCTGTTCACACCCAAAATAAAAGCAATGAGACTGGTGTTTTTATCATTCAATCTGAAAACAAAGTAAGAATGTACCACTCAAGAAACATACGTCGTTTAGAGCTATTTGACCATAACAACCATCAAATCAACTTACAGCATAATGTCGAAACCAGCTTACTTTTCGATAGAAAATCTGTATGCGAGTATTTTGAAGCTCCTGCCCTGCAGGATGGGTTGTACAAAGTCATATTAACCAATGAAAACAACAAAAAACACCAAACAGATTTTATTGTTAGAAATCACAGGCTCTCTCCCAATCCTTCTTTTTTCTCTACCTCAAAAAATAATTGGTATCACATACAATACTAATTTCCCACAAAACTATGATAGGCGTTTCCCTGACAAGGAACAACCTTCGCCCTTGGAGGATTCTGCTGCAAGCACTCCCAACACTCCCAGTTTGCTTTCGTGCAAATTATTGGACTAAATTCAGTTTCAGGACGATTATTTAAAGGAATATCTGGGGAAATACCAAATCTAACCAATGTTTGGCTAACTTGTATCGTTGAGCCTGGATTTGCTTGAACACAATAGTTTTCCACAACTCTTGGAGTTCCCAAGCCAAAAAATGGCCTCTCTCCAACCAAACAAGAAAGCATGTAAGTGTTGCTTGCGCCACTGCAAGTAAGCGCTCCAAAACTGCCTCCCAAGTCTATTCCAGTGTGTCCGGGCTCTCCGTGTGTAAAAACTGCAACTTTCTTGAATTTTCCTATAAATGATTGGGCTAAATCATCCATATTATCAAAACCTGTAACACCCGTGATAAATGTGCAATCACGATTATTTTCAGATCTCATTTTTATATAATTCATAACCGCGTAATTTAGAAATGGTCTGAGAATTTCATCATCATTTTCTAAAATATCTCCTCCAATTATGAATAAAACTGAATTTGAACAATCGCAACCAGGAGGGAGCCCGCTCGGTGGAAGTAATTTTACTATGCCCAAATCACTCAGATTAATCAAGTCTGCTTCATTTTGCATCCAGTCATTTAAGCACCTCGTGCCCGCAGCAGCACCGCACTTTTGAGGCAAGTAGTATCTCGCATCATACTTTGGGCAGCACCAGATATATCTGTCGGATGGATTACCCTGGTCCCTTTCAATGCAGGTTAATGAATCGGACTGGCAATTCGGTTGGCACTCGCACTTTGCCGCATTTTGAGAATTTCCAGAAAAAAATCCGCAGGTTCCTCCCTTTGCACACCTGGCTCTAGGGCAAGTTTCGCTGCTTGGATTTGAAACCTGGCCGCACTCACATTGAGAGCTGCCTTCCGCCTTTCCGCTCAAAAATTCTCTTGTTGTTTGAACAGTGCATTCGGGCTGATTGTTCTCGGGTGGAACTATATCTCTTCGACAACCGCAACTCGCACCGCTGTTGAGTTCTTCGTCATCTGAACTAGTTCCTCCGCCAGAAACTGCATTCACTTCAAGCTTATCCCTTACACTCTCTCCGCTTTCGCAATCCCTAATAAATTCAGAAGCCTTCGCATTAACCTCAGTCTCCAAAATCTTGTTTCCATTATTCAACTCATATACAAATTCTTTTCCGCAATAATCTTTATCAACTCCAAGAGCAAGGGTTTCTTTCTCGCCAGCGCGGACATTGACGTTGCACGCTGCAGTTGCCGCGCATTCCTCTCCTTCAATTTGCACTCTGCCATTGACAAGCTCCGGGCAAATATCATTTTGAGAAACCGCCCCGCCACCAAGAGAAGCAATTTCTCTGACAGCACCATCACTCAATTTATAATAGCACAATTTTCTCCCTTCAGCATTTCTATCTTGGCGTTCAAGCGGCAAATCATACTTTAAAACTCCCTGATTCCTTTTAACTTGAAAAGAATAGAACTCGCATTTTTCCGTCGAGCTGAAATGTTTAACCCCGGAAATTTCCTGCTGAAAAATCCCAATAGAATTAATATTATTGCTTAACAGCACAACTCCAGAACTTTCCACTTTTGCTTTCCACGAAGTTAGCAAATTTCCATAGCTAAAAATAACAGGAGTCTCTTTCGGCAGTTCACTGGAGGCTAATACATTAAGATTCTCTTCCTGAAAACAAGCTCCTTGAGAAACTCCTGAAGCCTTGGGCAGCGGCGCATACATAAATCCAAAACAAATAAAAATAAAAATAAACAGCCTTCTTTTCATTTCAATCAAACGATTTTAACTTTTAAAAATTTTTCCAAACTCTTCTTCAAGTCTTCCTCATAATAAGCAACCAAATAGTACGCTGCAATCAATATCATCGCAACAGAAAGCCACTGCCCAGACTTTAATCCATAATATATCTCATCCTCTCTCCAAAAGTCTAACACAAATCTCCCGACCCCGATTCCAAAAATGAAAATCCAAAAAATAAATCCTTCCCTCCAGCAACCAATTTTATTTCTCAATTGTAACACAAATCCAAAGAACAGCGCTCTTCCTGCCGCAGCATAAAGTTGCACAGGATGCCTGCAGCCATCGTTATACTTAAATTTAAAGCACCATGGCACATTAGTTATCGTACCCACAATTTCCTGATTGATAAAATTCGCTATTCTTGAGAAAACCGGCATTAAAATTCCCAACAACGCTAAAATGTCAACAATCTTCCAAAAATTCTTTTTCTTTATTTTGCAATAAACAGCGCTTACAATTAACGCTCCTGCTAAGCCCCCATGAAAACTAAATCCTCCTCTCCAAAAATACAAAATTCTCTTCCAGTCTTCTAAATAATAGTCAAACCCCCAGAACAGCACATGAAACACCCTCGCACCAATTAACAATCCCGCAATTCCAATCAAAGTTAAATCATAAACTTCCCCTTCAGTTAAATCAGTTTCCTTTCTCCGCGACGCGCGTAACAGCACAATCAGCGCCGCCAAAAATCCTATAATATAAACCAGAGCATACCAAGTAACTTGTATCTGATAAACTCTAAATATTACGGGATTTATATTGTGCGATAGCATATATTTACTAATTATTCTGTATATAAAAAAATAGTTACATCATCCCGTGCCGCCCCCGATGCTGGAAAGAGCCACAACTGACAGCACTATCAATGCCAACAGCGCAATCAAAGAAGTCACAAGATAAATCATCACTCCTCTCTTCAGGTTCTTGGACAGCTCATGCTTTTCTCTTAAAACGTCTTTTCCTGAATCAACAGTTACCAGCGCCCCAGTTAAAATAAATATTATCTGTATCATATAAATCCCGATTGAAACCTGCAAAAAGTATGGCGGAATCATCTCTTTAACATTGAAAAATCCTCCTAAAATCGTTGAAAAACTCCCAAGCCCAGAAACGTCTGCTCCTCCCGTATCAACTTGCAAGCCCTGCAGTTTATTCAAAATGAAAGTTATCATGCTTGCAAGTCCTACAACAATTCCAGCAAGCAAAGGTGCGAGAAAGACCATATTGGACTTCATATCAGACACAATCTCTGACAATAAATCTCTCAATCTTGAGTTAATTTTCTCAATATTCTTCACATATTCCGAGATTGACATTAAGGACCTTGCCGCAATCTGCAAGCCTTTCTTCACAGATTCAACTAGAATTCTCATTGAAGTTGCAATTAATGCCGAGGGATAGTAAATTATCGCGCCTCTCCGCCTGTCAAATATCGCCTGCTCTAATGAATGTCCTCCCTGTTGTATATTATAATTAACTAAAGAAAAAAACTCCGAGCTTTTTTCTCCCTGCGTCGCGTTCGCCACCTTTCCAAAAGCAATCTCTGCAGGCACATTATCTCCTATCCTGTTCCCCAACTGAAAAAGAGAGTTCGCAAACTCCCTCTCAAGCTGCTTCGTGTCATTTCTAGCTTTTATCATCTTCTTCGTCTTTGCTGAATAAGCATATGAGAAAAATATCATAAACGAAAAAGGAATAAACAGGCTCAAAAGTATTGCAACCGGCCCAAAGGGCCCCACCATTTTTCCATCCACGTCCTTGAAGTCAAAAAACTTTATATCTCCATAATCCGCCCCGAGGCTTGCAAAAGTATAATCTTTCTGCAGCCCCAAGCTATTTTCTACAAATCCCAGTTGAAATAAAAAAGGCGATAGCCCAATAATTAAAAATGGCAGTGCGATCAGCGCGCCGACAAGCCAGGGTTTTTTTGACCTATAACTTTCATAATCTGGATTTGCTTCCAAGACTGCACTCTCGCCATATCCTCCGGGTCTCTTCAGAAGTACCTCGCTTACAAGATAAAAAACTCCAAACGGAATAATCACATTGAAAATCACAAATATATGAGGCCACCTTATTACCCCGCCCAATAAAGTGGAAGCCAGTGGTAAAAGCGCAAGTCCTAAAGTAGGCAAAATAATTCCAAGCATGTACAAATTTGTCAGCGGCGAGCGAATTTCCCTTGAAAACTTCAGCATTTTTTCATAAACCCCGTCAAGTATAACCTGTAAAGACCTTTCCAAAATATCCACTCTTCTCCCCTCAGCAGGCTCAAAAAGGCTGCTCTCAATCAGGTGAAAGCTTTCAATAAATTCCGGGGCGTAATCCTTCCACCCAATCAAATAACTCTCCAATGACTGCTTAATCGTAGAAAACTTCCCGATTTCAACATCATAAAATATTTTCTTCAAATCTAAAGCCAGCGGGCCCTCAAGATGCTGTCCTGCAAACTCAATCGCTTTCTCTAAATTCGATGTGTGCTTCATGTAAACCACAACATAAAGTACTGCCGGAACCATTTGCGATGAGGCCTGCAACCTCCACTGCGTCGCCAGTCTTTGAGGCATCGAGTAGGCGTAATAAAAAACAAACAAGCTGGATATGACTCCAAGAAAAACAAATATCACCATATCAGAAAATCCTTTATTGTCAGCGAGCAGTCCGGCAATTCCATCTGGATAAGCAATCAGCACATACGACACTGCAGAAAGAATTGTCAAAAAGAAAACAATTAGCATCGACATCAGCGCCAAAGTCAGAGCCTGTGATGCGCTCACATCCAGATGCGCCACGTCTAAATATCTCTGGATTTTCATTCGGTCTTTCTCCGAAACTTTAAGTGAAATAAAATTCCCAAGCGACTTCGCCCAGCGCTCATATCTCGTAAGTTCAGGAACCATTTCACTCCTAAACCTCTGATATTCCTCAGAATAATTCCCAGAAGGTTTCTCAGTTTTCAACTGCGACTGAATCTTCGCCCCATACTTCTTCAAAATCTCTTCAGCGCTCTCACCTGCCATTTTTAATTTCAAACTCTTTTTTTGTTTGGCGTGACTGCGAATTGGTTAATAGATGACCTTGTCATCTATCGAGTTTATTGAGCACCTCAATTAGGCGCACCCAAAACTCCGCACGGAAATTGCGTCCAATTTCACGCCAACAATATTTATTATTTATTAAAGTAAAAACTAAGTTATAAACATAGCGCCCATTTTCCTCCCGTAATTTAAAGTCAGTTAAGTTTTATAAGAACCGATTTAATTTAAAATCTCTTCAATTAATTCAGGAAACTTTTCTGTTTTCATGTCATCTAAAGTATAATGTCCATAGCCTCTGAGCTCTATTATTTTTCCATCTAAATTTTTATTGTATATTATAAGACTTTTCTTTCCATCTTCCTCTTCATCATCAGCGGTAAACATTGCTATTTTTTTAACTCTGTCTTTTATTGTTTTATCAATTGTAAAGTTATAAAACTTTTTTCTAAGCTCATCGTTTTTATCAGGAATCTTCCAAGGAGCAACCAGAATTAGCTTGTCAATTTTCTTCCTTTCCTCTCCAAGCCACCTCACTAAAAACGCACATCCGCAGATATGTCCTATCAAAACAGAATTTTCATCAACTTCATATTTTTCAAATTCTTTCTTAAATTTGTCATAATCTGGTTGCCAAGGTTCCGGCATTAACGGAGTCTCTGCTTTTATTCCTTTAGAGATAAGTTGTTTTTTAGTCCAATTAATCCAGTGTTTGTCATAGGTTCTTGCTTCTGTGTTCATTTCTTTTTCTTCATCAGAAGGACAGCCATGAATTATTATGCAATTAATATCATAAATTCTCATTTCTTTTTTTAATATTCTCGATATTTCAATCCCGCATTTATTCCAAAATTAAAGAATCTCTTCAGCTTGTTCAATAGACACTCTAAAACCCCGATAATTTATGTCATGTCTGATCTTCTTTAACCTATCAAGTGAATTTTACTTTACCTTGTCTTTAATGTCAAATTCTTTTAATATTTCCATGCTTACTTCATGATTTTGAGGCTCAAATCCAATAAACCATAACTTTGCATCACCAAGCTGCCTAATAGACTCGTAAATCTCTCTGAAAACTAAAGTTGCAGTGCTATTGTTAATTTTAATGCCTTGTGCTGCATTTGCATTAATTTCAGCTGAATTTATCATAGATTTTATTTTTTCTAAATCTTGCTGTCTGTTTCTGAGCGCTCCTTTCATAATCCAATATTGAATGTTCATTTCATGAAGCTTTACCTCTTAAAGCGAATGATTGAAAATCCTTGATTTTCATTTTTTAACCTCCAAAAATCCCCATAATAGAATGCCATTCGCAATATTGTTAAATAAATTATTGTCAATTTTTGCTCTATTAAAAATATGCAGTTGGATTTTCCTTCCGATAATTTTTTCAAATTCAGTTAATTCTCGGAGCCCAGTTGTTTGATAGTCTTTTATTTCATTTGACTCTATTGCAATATCAATATCTGAGTTTGTTAAATCTTCTCCTTTTCTGAAGCTGCCAAATAATAATATTGCTTTAGGATTTTTAAAATGCTCAATAAGAAATTCTACAAGTCCGCTTTTATATATAAATCCAAGGTTATAAATTATTTTACTCCGAATAAACAGCAAATTTGTTTGATTAGATTTTATTCTCCAGATTTTGCTTAATTTTTCAATTGTAACAAGCCCTGCATCTTGAAATTCATTTAAAATATTTCCAATATTTGCTTTAGCAACTCCTGCCTCTTTAGCTAAATCGCTTAAGCTAAACTCTTTTTCAGGATATTTAAACAGGACCTCAATTATCTTGTTTTTTGCAGTTTCTTCATATAACTTAAGATATTTTTTCTGAACAAATGGTTTTACCATATAACATATGTTATATATTAGAACTATATTAATGTTGCCATATGGAATTTTGCCATATGGAATTTTGCCATATGGAATTTTGCCATATGGAATTTTGCCATATG
>CAYZNI010000001.1:0-5332 GCA_964479755.1 Candidatus Woesearchaeota archaeon | reverse complement strand
GAATTTTGACATTTGCAAAATTCTCTATTGAACAAATAATGAGGCGGCTTTGCGTCCTAAGTTATAAACTTGTCTTTTCAAGCAAACCAATCTTATCTCAATGTTATAAATCAATTATCAACTTATAAAGAAATTTACAAAGGTTGTTCGTTTTCTCTAATTTTTTCTGCATTATAACGAAAATTAAACAATAGTCCTACTTCAATAAATTTAATAATCTCTCTTACATTCTATAAAAATGAAAAACAAAAGAGGAATTGAGCTGGACATGATTGCCTGGTTGCTGATTGGTGTTGCAGTCCTCGTTCTGGCAATCATTGCTATGTTTATTTTGCAGGGCAAAGGATCTTCTGCAATTGATTATCTTAAGCAGCTTCTTAAATTCAGGACAAAATGATGCACAAAAAAAGTGAATTAGTGGCGACAACAAAAATAATAATTCTGACATTAATAATAGTCGCCATCTTCGCTGCGATATTCTTTCTATACAAAGTAGGTGTCCCTGATAAAATAAGAAATGTCTTTCCTGACTATTTCCCAAAAAATGAGTCAGCAGGTCAAATTGAAAACTCTCTAATCTGCCCAGAGAAAGTTGCTTTTATAATCCAAAACTCCGGAAGAAACTACATCAAATTCTGCAACGACAATGACTGCAAAAATCAGCGAGACTCTGGGCTTTACATTAAAGACAATCTAGTCTATAGTTCAAACAATTATCAAATCGGCCAAATCGGGCATGGTTCTCTTATTATTTTGTCTGAAGTCATGGAAGGCAGAGGTTCAGAACGTTTTCCAGACCTGTACTTCAATGTACGCTCAGTTCTGCCATCATACACTGATCTATTGAATCTTCAATTCAGTTACTTTTACGGCGGCGCCGACCTTTGCAAAGATGGAAGGACAACCGAAGAAGAATTCAGAAAAGCTAAAGCTACAAAACAAATTACATTACCTAAAAATTTCATTTCATCAGGAGTATTATATTACAATGTAGATGAATTAATCAAGAACAAGGGAAAATCAAACACAAAATTATTCAAAGACAAAAATCTCGTAAATGTGGCAAACAGTTTTATAGGCTCAGATTGGAATTTGGAAATGCGGGACGAGGAAGGTAATAACTTCCCAGCAGGCACTATGACAACATTCAACACTCTGATTCCTCTAAGCCCTCAGGATATTAATTTTTATTCTGGTCGCTCTCCAAACGAAGGCGAAACCCCTCTCGTATTTACCCTAAAAAGTCCTTTAGACAACAGATTTAATCATCTTGGTTTTGATAATGGAGAACAGTTCGACAAGATACTTTTTATAAAAAGAAACAATTTAGTTTATGTAGCATTCCGCGCTTCTCATTGGTACAAAAGCGATAGTGATACTTTCTTTTTCAGGCTCGACTATTGGAACTCATATCAAGATGGGGCGAGAATTCCTCAATGGGCAATGCAATGATGAACAAAAAAGGCGAAGAGTCCGGCACTGAACAAACCGGAGGAGAAGTGATAAACATAATTATCACTATAATTGTTTCATTTTTTCTTATTTATCTGATAGTTTTGCTCTACAATTTTTATTCAGATAAAGCAGACCAACAGCGAGCCCAGTCAGAACTGAATGAAATGAAAAGTACTCTACAACAGTTAACCTCTCAGCAGCCTCCAAAAAGCTACAAAGTCCTTTACGCACCTCAATGGGTTATTTTTAATTCAGAATTCTCAGACCTATGTGAAGGCCCATTTTGCCTCTGTATCTGTAAAAAAAATCTCTGCGACGACCCAAGTGCAAGAGCCTGTGTCGCAACAGACAAGTACGTTATGCTCAGAGGCAAAGACAACCGTGAAACAAGATTTCTTGTTATAGAAAGCCCTCCCTCAGAGCTTAAATTCAGCCTCATTAATCAGGATGTCTACCCTGCAAACGCGGGAAGTTTCGCTGTTACAAGAGACTGGGGTCTTATCGATTACCAAGTTATGCCATTATTCTACATATTCTACAAATTCGATACTGAATGGCTCTGGTCTCCAGACCTTGAAGTCTGGATTAAAACAGACACCTCAACAATACCTTCAGGAAAATGGGCCAGTCGAGTAATCGAACAAAACTACGCCTTCCTAAACAGCATAGTCAAGCCAAACAAAGATTCAAAAGAAAACGTTCTTAAAAGTTTCGCGCAAATCGGCGCCAAAGAATCAAAAGGAGTATATCTCATACAACAATGAACTCCAAATCCCAGCTCGGCAGGATAATAGAAACAATTATATTAATTCTTTTCTTTATGATTTTGCTAGGAGGCTTGTATCTTGTGCTCAGATACTTCAAGTTGATATGAAAAAAAAGGCTGCAATACTCGTGACTTTTATTATTGTAATAATTCTATTGGTTCTTTCACTAATTATATACATTGTAGTAGTCGGAAGATTTCCATTCATTCCGACAATTGATGAAACAGCCTGCCATCAGTCTATACTTCAAAGGGCGACAGCTCGAGTAGGGCCATTAGTTGTAGGCCCGAGAGTAATCCCTCTCCAATGCAAAACAGAAAAAATTTGCATCACTTCTTCCGGACAGCCCTGCAGCGACCTTCCAGCTAAAACAAAAGACAACCCGATAACAACAGCAAAAGTCTCATACGGAGAAAACGCCAAAGTTAAAGCTCTTGATACTATCGCAGAATCAATGTACAAATGCCACGACATGCTTGGCAGAGGCTTGCTTAACTTTGTTCCAGATTCTGTTTCGACAAAAAATTATTGCCTAATTTGTTCAAGAGTCGCTTTTGACAATGAAATCAAGCAAAGCGCTCAAGACATTACTTATGGTGAACTCTATCGTTATCTTCAACAGAAAAAAACTCCAGACGGACAATCTTATCTCAATTTCATCTACGGTTGGAATGACTGGTCCATTTCAAGAACTTATTTTGAGCAGATAAAACAAAAAAGCACATACAACCCAAACTTGCCTCAAAACTATGACGAATGGAAACTCGATCTAAATCGCGAAAGCGGGTATGTAATAATAGCCCAAATGTTAACTAAAGGAAGAGAAAACGCGATAGCAGCCGCAACAGCGGGAATAATTCTCGTACCCTTTACAGGCGGAACTTCAGCCATCATCGCAGGAGGAATAATATTCCTTGCGGTTACGCCCGGGGTTAATTATAAGTATGTGCCCCCTGCTATAATCCCCTACGATATTCCAACCCTAAAAAATCTTGAATGCACCAGTTTCGAAACCGCCCCCTCATAATAAGTTAGTTTTATTAATTATCCTTAACATAACTATTCATGCTCCTAAAACAAAAAAGAGGAATTGGAATGATTGGCGAGACCGTTGTCTTCATCCTTGTTAATCTCGCGGTAATTATAGTTCTCCTGCTCGCTATTTCAAGGATTGACACTTCTTCGACTCTGACAGAGCAGGCCTATGCAAAGCAAACCGCCCTTCTTATAAACGGCGCAAAACAAGGAACAATTATAACAGAAGACATTACAGAGCTTTATCAAATCGCTCAAAGAAATGGAATTGCTCCAACAATAACTATTGACTGCGAAAAAAATGAAATCTTTATCAAGGCAACCAATGGCCCAGGTTACAAACACGTTTTCTTCACCAAGCTGGACAAGTGCAATTACATTCTCGATGCTCAAAAAAGGAGTCTTACTATAATTGTCTAAAATGAATAAAAAAGGAGCTGAAAAATACCTGTCCTGGTTCAATGTTCTAGTCTGGATTATGGTTTTTGTTGTTTTTGTTTCTGCAATTTACATATTTGGAAAAACAAAAGCAGACATTAGGCAGGAAGAAGCAAAAGTTCTGGCAAAAAAAATAGCAGACTGCGTAAAAGACAAGATTTTCTTTTCAAAGGAAGACATTCTTCAGAAATGCGGCCTTAGCAAAGAAGTCATTGAAAATTCCGGCAAGTTTTACTTTAAAATTGAGACCTCTGACTGGTCTGGAAAACCCGCAGTTAATCCAATAGAAATAGGAAATTCTGACTTATTCGTTCAATGTCAAATAAAAACATCCGAAGAAAACCTCCCAGCTTGCTATACCACTAGAGTCTTTCTTGTCGATAATGCCGCCCTCCAAAACAGGGAACTATTCCTCACTATCACAACTGCCTCAAACAATGTTTAATATAAAAAACAAAAAAGCAATCACCGGAACCACAATAACTTGGATAATCGGAATATTTGCGCTTACAGCAGGCTCACTAGTCTTCTTGGTAAGTTTGCTAACTCTATCCGCGCACAAAATCACCTCCTCGGGCTCAAGTCAGATTTTAATAAACTCTGACAGGTTTTCTTCCAATATAGAAATAGAAAATTCTATTATTTCTTTTCTTAACAAAAAAGCAACTTTGGAGAATAGCGACTTAACCTTTTCAGAAATTATTAAAAGAAGTTCTTTAGAAAACGAAAAAGAAGGGCAGCTCTTTAAAAGTGAAGCGGAAAAAGTGTTCAACAATATTCTCTCATCGACTAACACCGCCAACCCTCCTTGGTGGCTAAGAGTTTACAAAACGAATGACCTTCCTCAAAAATCACTGACCGAAAAAAGAACCCTTATCTCTGGGGGAACATCATGCGACCCCGCTGACCTAATAAATTCAGTTTTAATCTCTCACTTTATCGCAGAAAAAAGGGTAATCTTATGTATAGACAAAGCATACTATGAATATTGGAAAAACACTAAATTCAAATAAAAAAGGAGCAGGAGCCCCAATAGCAATCGGTATTCTAATCATACTTATTTTTGTATTGCTCACAGTCGCCTATGAAAAATTCTACTTCAGAATTCAACAAACCTCAATCTTAATAGAAAACTCAGATCTATTAGAAACTGTTTATTCTCAAGAATCAAAAGTCAACTTTCAGATACAACAAATCGTAGATTCCAGCGCCATAGGCACTTCCTCAAGCATTAATGATAAAGCTAAATTCATCGAAAACATGAAAAAAGAACTTGAAAAATACAAGGTCCAAGACAATTATATAATTCCCGAACTAGGTCAACTCCCAGAACGGCTAACAGAAAACCGCGTTATAACAGATAATGGTCAAATTTCAATCAAGCTAAGAATAAAAATAGAAAACTCTCTTCAAAACGAAGGATTTACTTATGTTTCAGCGCAATATATTTATGAAAAAGAATTCATAGCACAACAGTCATAACGATAAAATTTATGTTTGAACTTTTATAGAAATAACAAGTAAGCAATGCGAATCTTTATATCCGAAGTTTTCTTAAAACGAAAATTAAAGATTGCAATAGTGTGCTATCCACTGACATATGTCATACCCTAAAATAGACTTCTGAGGGAGACTTT